>JBEVLS010000149.1:0-8029 GCA_040509015.1 Microbacterium sp. | reverse complement strand
CTCGGCCCAGAATTCAGCCATGCGTCTCCTGCGTCGCCGGTGGATCCAAGAGCTCCCAGCCCTCGGTGATCACTCGACCATACAGGACGTCCGGGTCGAGGCGACGCAGCTCCTCGGCCAGGCATTCGCGCAGTGTGCGGCGGGGGAGGACGAGGTCGTGCTGAGGCTGACCCGGCTGTGTGAGACACGCGACCGCCGGGCTCGACCGCTCGAGCAGCACGTCTCCGGACTCGCGCGAGAGCCGCACGGACTTGATGCCCTCGGCCCACTCGCTCTCGGGCAGATAGCTCCACGACACCGGCACATCCAGCGCGAGACGCAGCCACGCGGCCAGGAGCGCGGTCGACGGGGACGTGCTCGCCCCGCGCACCTCGACGGCCGTGACGGGCTCGTACGGGGGCTGGTCGAGCACCGCGGCGAGCTGCTCGCGCCAGTGCGTGAGCCGCGTCCAGGCGAGGTCGGTGTCGCCGGGGGCGTGGTCCTCGCCGAGGCGGGCGACCCACGCCGACGGGTCCGGCTTCGTGGCGGCGTCCGTGATCCGCCGCTGCGCGATGCGTCCGATCGACGTCGTCGAGGGCGACTCGGGGGTGGCGTTCGGCCACCACACCACGACGGGCGCGTCGGGGAGCAGCAGACCCGTGACGAGGCTCTCGAGGTTCGAGCCGCCGGCTTCGCCGAAGGCGTGCAGGGTCACGACCTCGCTCGCGCCGGCGTCGCCGCCCACGCGGATCTGGGCGTCCAGACGAGGGTCGCTGTCGGCCTCGTCGTTGATGAGGAGCACGATGACGCGCATCGGGTGCTCGCGGGAGGCATCGTTGGCCGCCTCGATGACCTCCTCCATCGCGCCTTCGCGCGTGAGGATGATCAGGGTCAGCACTCGGCCGAGGGCGACGGCGCCGCCCTCCTCGCGGACGCTCACCAGCGCACGCGAGATCTTGCTGACGGTCGTGTCGGGCAGATCGACGATCACGGGCGCCTCCAGGTGCGACCATCGCGGGCGAGCATCTCGTCCGCGGACTCCGGGCCCCATGACCCGGGCGAATACTGTTCGAGCGGACCGCCCTGCGCCTCCCAGAACTCCTCGATGGGGTCGAGGATCTTCCACGAGAGCTCGACCTCCTCGTGGCGGGGGAACAGCGGCGGATCGCCGAGGAGCACATCGAGGATGAGGCGCTCGTAGGCCTCCGGGCTCGCCTCGGTGAACGCGTGGCCGTAGCCGAAGTCCATCGTGACGTCGCGCACCTGCGCGCCGGCGCCGGGCACCTTCGAGCCGAACCGGATCGTCACGCCTTCGTCGGGCTGCACGCGGATGACGAGGGCGTTCTGGCCCTGGCCCTGGGTCTGGCTGCGCGAGAAGAGCTGCTCGGGAGCCGTCTTGAAGATCACCGCGATCTCGGTCACCCGCCGCCCCAGCCGCTTGCCGGTGCGCAGGTAGAACGGCACACCCGCCCAGCGGCGCGTGTTGATCTCGAGGGTGATGGCCGCGTAGGTCTCGGTCGTGGACTCGGGGTTCATCCCCTCCTCCTCGAGGAAGCCGAGGACCTTCTCGCCGCCCTGCCAGCCGCCCGCGTACTGACCGCGCGCCGTCGAGCGCGCGAGGTCGTCGGGAAGCGTGACCGCGGCGAGCACCTTCTCCTTCTCGGCGCGCAGGTTCTTCGCGTCGAACGAGATCGGCTCCTCCATCGCGGTGAGAGCGAGCAGCTGCAGCAGATGGTTCTGGATGACGTCGCGCGCGGCGCCGATGCCGTCGTAGTAGCCGGCGCGGCCGCCGACGCCGATGTCCTCGGCCATCGTGATCTGCACGTGGTCGACGTAGTTGCTGTTCCAGATCGGCTCGTAGAGCTCGTTCGCGAAGCGCAGGGCCAGGATGTTCTGGACCGTCTCCTTGCCGAGGTAGTGGTCGATGCGGAAGATCGAATCCGTCGGGAAGGCCGACCGCAGCGCGTCGTTGAGCGACTGCGCCGAGGCGAGGTCGTGGCCGAAGGGCTTCTCGATGACGACGCGTCGCCAGCGCTCCGGCTGGTCGGCGGTGTCGTCCACGAGTCCCGAGCTCTTGAGCTGCTCGGCCACGAGCGGGAAGTCCTTCGGCGGGATCGACAGGTAGAACGCGTGGTTGCCCATCGTGCCGCGATCCACGTCGAGCTTGTCGACGGTCTCTTTCAGGCGCGCGAACGACGCCGGGTCGTCGAAGGTGCCCTGCACGAAGCGGATGCCCTGCATGAGCTGCTGCCACGTCTCATCGCGGAACTCCGTCCGCGCGTACTGACGCACCGCGTCGTGGACGACCTGGGCGAAGTCCTGGTCCTCCCAGTCGCGACGGGCGAATCCGACGAGTGCGAATCCCGGCGGAAGGAGGCCGCGGTTGGCCAGATCGTAGACGGCGGGCATGAGCTTCTTGCGGGACAGGTCACCGGTGACGCCGAAGATCACCAGGGCGCTCGGCCCCGCGATGCGGTTCAGGCGGTGGTCGTCGGGGTCGCGCAGGGGGTTGTGCCCCCGTGAGATCTCCACGGTCATGTGTCGTGCTCCTACTGAGCGGCTTCGAAGAGCGTGAGCACCTCGGCCTGCGGGTCGGTGAGGGTCAGGGTGACGACCGGGCGTCCGTGCTGTGCGAGAACGCTCGCGTCGCCCGCTGCTTGCGCCTGGATGAGCTGACCGAAGGTGAACGGCAGTCCGGGGATCTCGAGGTCGACATCGGTCTGCTCGAGGATCTGCAGGTACACGCCGTCCGCCGGTCCGCCCTTGTGGAACTGACCGGTCGAGTGCAGGAAGCGGGGTCCCCATCCGAACGTCGTCGGACGGCCGGAATCCGCGGCGACCAGCTCGCGCAGCCCTTCGAGCTGCGACAGACGCAGCCGGTCGACATAGGCCTGCACCGACACGTAGCCGCCCTCGGGGATGCTCGCCCACAGGGCGTCCAGCACCCCGGCGAGAGTTCCGGATGCCGCGAGCTCGGGGTGCGATACGCGCACCTCGACGCCCTCGGCGGCGAACGCGGGGGCCGTGGGCTCCGGCCGCGCCTCCAGGAGGCCGCGTGTGGCGACCTTCGCGGATTCGACATCGGGCTGATCGAACGGATCGATGCCGAGGATGCGACCGGCGATCGCCGTCGCGTACTCCCAGACGACGAACTGCGCACCCAGCGAACCGCTCACGAGGATCTCGCCCTCGTGGTGCTCGAAGAGATGGAACCGGTTCGCCTCGTCGACGATGCGCAGGAGCTGCACGTCGGCGGGCTTCGCGTCGACCTCGGGCGAGACGGGGAGCAGGACGATGGGCAGGATGCCGGTGCCGCCCTTGCCCGTCGACTCCGCGACCAGCTGCTCGATCCAGTCGGGGAGTCCGACGATGTGCGTGCCGTCGGAGATCAGTCCGAGCTTGTCGCGACGCGGCTCGCCACCGGCGATCGCGGCGGCCAGGACGAGCGCCGGGTTCTCGGGGCTGTCGATGGCGACCTCGAGGAGAGTCGCTTCGGCTTCGTCCAGGAGCTCTGAGATGTCGACGCCGGCCAGGCCCGTGGGCACGAGGCCGAAGGCGGTGAGCGCCGAGTAGCGGCCGCCGACCGTCGGGTCCGCGTTGAAGACGCGGTAGCCGTCGGCCCGTGCCGAGACGTCCAGGGGCGAACCGGGGTCGGTGACGACGACGATCCGCTCGGCGGGGTCGATCCCGAGGTCGCGGAACGCGGCCTCGAAGGTGCGCTTGGCGGCATCCGTCTCGACCGTCGAGCCCGACTTGGACGACACGACGAGGACGGTCCGGTCGAGACCGCCGGCCTCGGGGTCGCCGTCGATCGCGGCCAGCACCTGCCCGGGGGCGGTGGAATCGAGGATGACCAGCGGCACGCCCGCCGTCTGCGCGATGACCTCGGGGGCGAGCGAGGATCCGCCCATGCCCGCCAGGACGACGCGCGTGACGCCGGCCGCGACCAGCTCGGAGCGCAGTGCCTCGATCTCGGGCACGAGCGGGCGCGAGACGCTGACGGCCTGCACCCAGCCGAGCCGCTTCGATGCCTCGGCCTCGGCGGCGGGCCCCCACAGGGTCGGGTCCCCCGCGGTGATGCCGGATGCCACGAGTGACGCCACGAGGCCGGGGAGCGTCTCGGCGACGACCGATCTGACGTGGCCCGTGAGATGGATCTCGAAGCTCATCGTCAGGCCTTGGCCGCGGCCAGCGCGTCGGCGACGGTCTTCTGGAGGTCGTGCCAGGAGGCGATGAACTTGTCGACCCCCTCGTCCTCGAGCAGCTGCGTCACGTCGTCGAGGTCGACGCCGACCGCGTCGAGGTCGGCGAAGACCTTGTGCGCCGCATCGTACGTGCCGGTGATCGTGTCGCCCGAGATCTCGCCGTGGTCGAACGTCGCCTCGAGCGTCTTCTCGGGCATCGTGTTGACGGTGCCGGGTGCGACGAGCTCGGTGACGTAGAGGGTGTCCGGCAGCGCCGGGTCCTTGACGCCGGTCGAGGCCCACAGCGGCCGCTGGAGGTTCGCGCCGAGCTTCACGAGATCCTGCGCGCGCTTCTCGGCGAACTTCTTCTCGAACAGCTCGTACGCCAGGCGTGCGTTCGCGACGCCGGCGAGCGACTTCAGCTCGCGAGCCTCGTCGGTGCCGATCGCCTCGAGCCGCTTGTCGACCTCGGTGTCGACGCGCGACACGAAGAACGACGCGACCGAGTGGATCGACGACAGCGCGAAGTCCGCGCTCAGCGCACGCTCGAGGCCCTCGAGATAGGCGTCGATGACCTCGGCGTAGCGCTCGAGGCTGAAGATCAGCGTCACGTTGACGCTGATGCCGGCGGCGATGACCTCGGTGATCGCCGGCAGGCCCGCCTTGGTGGCGGGGATCTTGATGAGCACGTTCTCGCGACCGACCCGCGTGTAGAGCTCCTTCGCCTGGGCGATGGTGGCGGCGGTGTCGTGGGCGAGGTCGGGGGAGACCTCGATGGAGACGCGGCCGTCGACGCCCTCGGTCGCCTGGTAGACCGGCTGGAAGATGTCGGATGCGTCGCGCACGTCGTCGGTGGTCGCGGCGAAGATGGCCTCGTCGACGTCGGCTCCTGCGACCGCGAGCTCGCGGATCTGGGCGTCGTAGGCCTCGGCGCCGCCGCCGATGGCCGCCTGGAAGATGCTCGGGTTCGTCGTCACACCGACGACGTTGCGGGTCCGGATGAGCTCGGCGAGGTTGCCGGACGTGATGCGCGAGCGCGACAGATCGTCGAGCCAGATGCTCACGCCTGCGGCGGAGAGCTTCTCGGTGGGGGTGCTCATGCGTTCTCCTTGAGGGTCTCGCGGGCCGCTTCGACGACCGCGTCGGCAGTGATGCCGAACTTCTCGAACAGTGTCTTGTAGTCGGCGGAGGCCCCGAAGTGCTCGATCGAGACCGAGCGTCCGGTGTCGCCGACGATGCCGCGCCAGGTGAGGCCGATGCCGGCTTCGACCGACACGCGCGCCTTCACCGCGGCGGGGAGCACGGACTCGCGGTACGCGGCGTCCTGCTCGTCGAACCACTCGAGCGACGGCGCCGAGACGACCCGGACGCCGATGCCCTCGGCGGCGAGGGTGTCGCGGGCGGCGACCGCCAGCTGCACCTCGGAGCCCGTGGCGATGACGATCACGTCGGGCGTCTTGCCTTCGGGTGCGTCGATCAGCACGTACGCGCCCTTGGCGACACCGTCGGTCGTGGCGAAGCCGTCGGTTCCGCGCGGGAACACCGGGATGTTCTGACGCGTGAGGGCGATGCCCGCCGGGCCGCCGTGGCGACGCAGGATCTCGAGCCACGCGGCGGCGGTCTCGTTCGCGTCGGCGGGGCGGACGAGCGTGAAGTTCGGGATCGCGCGGAGCGTCGCGAGCTGCTCGATCGGCTGGTGGGTCGGGCCGTCCTCGCCCAGGGCGACCGAGTCGTGCGTCCACACGAAGATCGACGGGACGTTCATCAGCGCTGCCAGGCGCACCGGCGGGCGCATGTAGTCGCTGAAGATCAGGAACGTGCCGCCGAACGCGCGGGTCGGGCCGTGCAGGACGATGCCGTTGACGATCGCGCCCATCGCGTGCTCGCGGATGCCGAAGTGCAGCACCCGTCCGTACGGGTCTCCCGACCACTCGTGCGTCGACCACTCGGCGGGGATGAACGACTTCGCCGACTTGATCGTCGTGAGGTTCGACTCGGCGAGGTCGGCCGAGCCGCCCCAGAGCTCGGGGAGCTCGTCGGCGAGGGCGTTGATGACGAGTCCGGATGCCGCACGGGTCGACACGTCCTTGCCGGGCTCGAACGCGGGGAGCGCGTCGGCGAGGGCGTCCGGAAGCGCGTGCGCCTCGAGGCGGTCCAGCAGCGCCTTGCGCTCGGGGTTGGCGGCGGCCCAGGCGTCGAAGTCGCTCTGCCATGCGGCGCGCACCTCGGCGGCGCGATCCTTGAGCGCGCGCGTGTGCGCGAGGACGTCGTCGTCGACGACGAAGGACTTCTCCGGATCGAAGCCGAGCACCTTCTTGGTCGCGGCGAGCTCGTCGGCGCCGAGCGCGGAGCCGTGGATCTTGCCGGTGTTCTGCTTGCCGGGCGACGGCCATCCGATGATGGTGCGCAGGATGATGAGCGACGGCTTGGCCGTCTCGCCCTTGGCGGCCTCGACCGCGGCGAAGAGCTCGGCGACGTCTTCGACGTACTGCCCCGTCTTCTTCCAGTCCACCACCTGCACGTGCCATCCGTAGGCCTCGTAGCGCTTCGCCACGTCCTCGGTGAAGGCGACGTTGGTGTCGTCCTCGATCGAGATCTGGTTCGAGTCGTAGATCGCGATCAGGTTGCCGAGCTCCTGGTGGCCCGCGAGCGACGACGCCTCCGACGTCACGCCCTCCTGCAGGTCGCCGTCACCGGCGACCACGTAGACGAAGTGGTCGAACGGGCTCGTGCCGGGGGCGGCATCCGGATCGAACAGGCCCCGTTCGTAGCGGGCCGCGTAGGCGAAGCCGACGGCCGAGGCGAGTCCCTGGCCGAGCGGACCGGTCGTGATCTCGACGCCCTTCGTGTGGCCGTACTCGGGGTGGCCCGGCGTGAGCGAGCCCCACGTGCGGAGCGCCTCGAGGTCGCCGAGCTCGAGACCGAAGCCGCCGAGGTACAGCTGGACGTACTGCGTCAGCGAGGAGTGGCCCGCCGAGAGGATGAACCGGTCGCGGCCCAGCCAGTGCGTGTCGGTCGGGTCGTGGCGCAGCACGCGCTGGTAGAGCAGGTAGGCCGCCGGCGCGAGGCTCATCGCCGTGCCCGGGTGGCCGTTGCCCACCTTCTCGACGGCGTCCGCCGCGAGCACTCGAGCGGTGTCAACCGCGCGCCGATCGATTTCATCCCAACGCAGATCCGACACCGGGCCGCCTTCCAAGAGAGAGGGAGTGCGCCGTTCGAGGCCGGGTCCGCAGACCGCGTCACCACGGGGAGGAACAGCCGGCGCGAGGGCGCTCGTGTGTCTTCAGCATAGCGAAGGAGCATGCTCCGACGGGGATGCGACGACGCCGTGTGACGGAGGCCGGCGACACTCGTGCCCTAGACTGGAGGGGATTTCTGCAGACGGCGATGGCGGGGGCGATGGACATCACGACGACGGCCGGATCGACGGCATCCGTCGGCTCTTCGGGCACCGCCCGGCACTCGCTCGGCCGCACGATCGGCGCGTACGTCCAGCTGACCAAGCCGCGCGTTCTCGAGCTCCTGCTGGTCACCACCGTTCCGGTCATGATCCTCGCGCAGGGCGGCCTCCCGAACCTGTGGCTCGTGCTGGCCACCGTGATCGGCGGCTCGCTCAGCGCCGGCTCCGCCGCCGCCTTCAACATGTACCTCGACCGCGACATCGACGCGCACATGCAGCGCACGGTCAACCGTCCGCTGGTGACGGGCGAGGTCACCCCGCGCGGCGCGCTGATCTTCGCGTGGTCGCTGGCGGTCTCGTCCACCGTGTGGCTCTGGCTCACGACCAACTGGCTCGCGGCGACCCTGTCGGCCGGGGCGATCTTCTTCTACGTCGTGATCTACACGATGATCCTCAAGCGCCGCAC
>JBEVLS010000148.1:0-3367 GCA_040509015.1 Microbacterium sp. | reverse complement strand
CGGCGGTCGGTGGCGAAACGGCGGTTCGCGTGCGGAAGGTGGGACTTGAACCCACACGCCCGAAGGCACAGGAACCTAAATCCTGCGTGTCTGCCGATTTCACCACTCCCGCGAGTGCGTTCAGTCTACTGAGAGGGCTGGACGCGGACGGTGGGGCTCACCCCCGGATGTCCTGTGGATAACTCGGCGGCCTCGGCGACGGGACTTGCGATGATCCTCCGGTGACTCCGACCGCCGCCCGTACCGCCTCCGCCGCCGTGGTGGAGCGCGTGCGCGATCGGCTGCGCGCCGAGCGGTCCGATCCGGCGACGGACCCCGACTTCGCGGCATCCGTCGCCCGTGCCGAGGTTCGGCGGCACAACGACTTCGCCCTCGCGCGTGGCCTCGCTCCGGTCGACGACGAGGCCGCGTGCGTGCGCGAGGTGCTCGCCGCGGTCGCGGGGTACGGCCCCCTTCAGGCGTATCTGGACGACCCGACCGTGGAAGAGCTGTGGATCAACGCCCCGGACCGCATCTTCGTCGCGCGCGGCGGTGTCGCCGAGCGGCTGCCGCTCGTGCTGACGGATGCCGCGGTCCGCGACCTCGTCGAGAGGATGCTGCAGACGACCGGGCGCCGCGTCGACCTCAGCCAGCCGTTCGTCGACGCGTCGCTGCCCGACGGCAGCCGCGTGCACGTCGTGATCCCGGACGTCACGCGGCGGCACTGGGCGGTGAACGTGCGCAAGTTCCTTCCCGCGTTCCGCGATCTGTCCCGACTCGTCGCCGCGGGCTCGCTGCCGCCTGCAGCGGCGGACCTGCTCGCCACGGCGATGCGCGACGGGCTCAGCGTCCTGGTCTCGGGCGCGACCCATGCGGGGAAGACGACCGTTCTCGGCGCGTTGATCGCCGCGTGCCCGCCCGGACACCGGATCGTCACGGTGGAGGAGACGTTCGAGCTCGCCGTCGACGCGCCCGACATCGTCTCTCTCCAGGGGCGGCAGCCGAGCCTCGAGGGGTCGGGCGAGGTCACGCTCCGCCGGCTCGTGAAAGAGGCGCTGCGCATGCGGCCCGACCGGCTCGTCGTCGGCGAGGTGCGCGACGCCGAAGCGCTCGACCTGCTGCTGGCGCTCAACACCGGCGTGCCCGGCGCCGCGACGATCCATGCGAACTCGGCGCGCGACGCCCTCACCAAGCTCGCGGCGCTGCCGCTGCTCGCGGGACGCAACATCGACGCGGGGTTCGTGGTGCCGGCGGTGGCGGCATCCGTCGATCTGGTGGTGCACTGCGCGCGGGATGCCTCGGGCCGCCGCCGCGTCGTCGAGATCGTCCAGCCGACCGGTGTCGAGCGCGGTGCCGTCCTGGCGCGCACGCTCTACCGGGAGGCGGCATGAGCGTCGTGCTCGGCGCGGTCCTCGCGGCGGGGCTCCTCCTCGCGCTCTCTCCCTGGCTGTGGCCGGCGGGGGCGCCGCGGGCGCCGCGCGCGGCATCCGGAGTCATCGTGCGTCTTCTCGACGAGGCCGGCTTCGCCCGGGCGACGCCCTGGCAGCTGTGCGTCGTGTCTCTGGGCGCCGCCGCGCTCGGCGGCGCGCTCGCCTGGCTCGTGACGCAGGTGACGGCGCTCGCCGTCGTCGCCGTGGCCGCGGGCGGGCTCGCGCCGGTGTGGTGGCTTCGCGCGCGTCGATCGAAGATCCAGCGTTCGCGGCGTGCACTCTGGCCCGACGTCTGCGACCTGCTCATCGCTTCGGTGCGCGCCGGGATGTCGCTCCCCGCCGCCGTGGCGAGCCTCTCCGATTCCGGTCCGCTCGAGCTGCGTCCCGCGTTCGATGCGTTCGCGCGCGACCACGGGGCATCCGGGCACTTCGATTCGAGCGCCGAGCGACTGAAAGCGCTGCTGGCCGACCCGGTCGCCGACCGCATCGTCGAGACGCTCCGGATGGCACGGCAGGTGGGCGGCACCGAGCTCACCCCCGTCCTGCGCGCGCTGTCGGCGTCGGTGCGTGCTGATGCCGGGGTCCGGTCCGAGATCGAGGCGCGTCAATCGTGGATCCGCGGGGCGGCCGTCCTCGGCGTCGCGGCGCCCTGGGTCATCCTCGCGCTGCTCGCGCTGAGGCCTGAAGGTGCGAGCGCCTACGGCAGTCCCGCGGGCGTCGTTCTGATCGTCGCGGGGGCGGCGGTGTCGTTCCTCGCCTACCAGGCCATGCTGCGGCTCGGTCGGCTGCCCGAGCCGCGGAGGTGGTTCGGATGATGACCGACGCCGCTTTCGCGATCGTGCTCGGGTGCGCGTTCGGCGTCGGCATCTGCCTCGTCCTGTCGGCGGCGCCGCGGTGGGGAGCGATGAGTCTCGCGCATCGGGTGGCTCCGTACATCCGCGATGTGACCGACCCTCGGGGATTGTCGCAGGTCGCCCTGGGCGGTCGCGACGTGCGCGGCGGGTGGCGACGGCTGCAAGGCTGGTTCGCACGGGTCGCCGGCGCGACCGCGACGATCGAGCGGCGACTGCGGCAGGCAGGCCGGCCCGTGGATGCTGCGGCCTTCCGGGGGCGCCAGCTCACGTGGACGATCCTCGGCGTGCTGACGGGCGGACTCGCGGTGGTCGCTCTCGCCCTCACCGGCGCGGGCTCGTCAGCGATGTGGCTGCTTCCGCCGCTTCTCGGCGCCGCGGGCGCGTTCGGCTGCGACGCCGTCCTGACTCGAGCGGCCAGAGCGCGGTGCGCCCGCATCGAGGAGGAGCTGCCGACTCTCCTCGAGTTCCTCGCGCTGTGTCTGTCGGCGGGCGAGGGGATCCTCGACTCGCTCCGACGTGTCGGCGACATCGGCGTGGGAGACCTGACCGGCGAGATCCGCTCGGTCGTGCTGGCGGTGGGCACAGGTTCACCGCTGTCGGAGGCGCTGCTGCAGCTGTCGCGCGGGCTCGACGTGGCTCCGCTCACGCGCAGCATCGATCACCTCGTCGCGGCCCTCGATCGCGGTGCGCCGCTCGCTCAGGTGCTCCACTCGCAGGCGCTCGACGCCCGCGAAGACGCCAAGCGCCTTCTCCTGGAGCGTGCCGGCCGCACCGAGATCTACATGCTGCTTCCGCTCGTCTTCCTGATCCTGCCGCTCAGCGTGCTGTTCGCGGTCTTCCCGGGCATCTTCATGCTCCGTCTCGGTCTCGTCTGAGACCCCCATCGAAAGGACTCCCATGCGTCATCTCTTCACCCGCGTGCGCAGCGCGCTCGCCGACCTGCGCGACGAGGACCGCGGAGACGTGCCCGGCTGGGTGCTCATCACGCTCATGACCGCCGGGCTGGTGGTCGTGATCTGGGCGCTCGCCGGGCCCGCTCTGTCGGGTCTGTTCGAGCAGGCGATCTCGCGCGTCGGCGCGTTCTAGGTCGTGCGCCGGCTCCGG
>JBEVLS010000147.1:0-8074 GCA_040509015.1 Microbacterium sp. | reverse complement strand
TCCGAGCACCCCGACGTCGCCGTAGACTATCTGCACGTCGACGCGGCAACGATCTTCCTGGTCACGAACCCGGGCCGTTTCGACGTGATCGTCACCGACAACCTCTTCGGCGACATCCTCACGGACCTGGCAGGCGCCGTCACCGGTGGCATCGGCCTCGCCGCTTCGGGCAACATCAACCCCGACGGCACGTTCCCCTCGATGTTCGAGCCCGTGCACGGTTCGGCGCCCGACATCGCAGGACAGCAGAAGGCCGATCCCACGGCCGCGATCCTGTCGATCGCCCTGCTGCTCGATCACCTCGGGCTCCAGGACGAATCCGACCGCGTCACCGCCGCGGTCGAAGCCGACATCGCCGGCCGGGATGCCGCACCCCGAACGACAGCTCAGATCGGCGACGCCATCGCCGCGCGACTGCAGGCGTAACCTGGAGTCCGCGACGCGTCGCCCGAGAACAGGACGTGACATGACCCTCATCGACTCCAACCCCGACACCGGACTCGCCCCGCTCGAGTTCGCCGTCAGCCGCAACCTCAACGCGAAGACCGCCGCGCAGCGCGACGAGATCCTGGCCAACCCCGGGTTCGGCACGAGTTTCACCGACCACATGATCGACGTGTGCTGGTCGGTCGGCGGCGGATGGCACCGCCCGAGGGTGCAGCCGTACGGTCCGCTGTCGCTGGATCCCGCGGCCGCGGTGCTGCACTACGGCCAGGAGATCTTCGAGGGCATCAAGGCCTACCGTCACGCCGACGGCTCGATCCACACCTTCCGGCCCGACCAGAACGGCCGCCGTCTGCAGCGGTCGGCCCGGCGCCTCGCGCTGCCCGAGCTGCCGGTGTCGTACTTCATCCAGTCGCTGCGGGAGCTGATCGCCCTCGACGGCGCCTGGGTTCCCTCGGGCGACGACCAGAGCCTGTACCTGCGACCGTTCATGTTCGCGAAGGAGGCGTTCCTCGGAGTGCGCCCCGCGAACAAGGTGGGGTATTACGTCATCGCCTCGCCCGCGGGCGCGTACTTCAAGGGCGGCGTGCAGCCCGTGTCGATCTGGCTCAGCGAGGACTACGCCCGCGCCGGCAAGGGCGGCACGGGAGCGGCCAAGACCGGCGGCAACTACGCGGCGTCGCTGCTGCCGCAGTCCGAGGCCTACGAGAACGAGTGCGACCAGGTCGTGTTCCTCGACTCCGACGGCAACGTCGAAGAGCTCGGCGGCATGAACATCATCTTCGTCCACAAGGACGGCACGCTCGTCACCCCCGAGTCCCCCTCGATCCTCGAGGGGATCACACGCGACTCGATCCTGCAGCTCGCGCGCGACCGCGGCCACAAGGTCGAGGGGCGCTCGGTGTCGCTCGCGGACTGGCGCGACGGCGTGGCATCCGGAGACATCGTCGAGGTGTTCGCCTGCGGCACCGCCGCCGTCGTCACTCCCATCGGCCTGCTCAAGGGCAAGGACTTCTTCGACGAGCAGCCGACGGGCGAGCTCGCCCTGTCGCTGCGCGAAGAGCTGACCGACATCCAGTACGGGCGCCGCGAAGACAAGCACGGCTGGCTCGTCCGCCTCGACGGCTGACCCTTCGACAGGCTCGGGGACCGCACCCCGGTCGCTGAGCCTGTCGAAGCGTCGTACCGTCGTGGCTAGGCTGGACGCGTGAGGATCGCGCGCTTCAGCCACCAGGATGCCATCAGGTTCGGAATCGTCGACGAGGGCGAGCTCGTCGTCCTCGCGGGCGACCCGATGTTCGCCGGATACGACACGACCGGCGAGCGCGTGCCGCTGGGCGAGGTCGCGCTGCTGGCGCCGGTGATCCCTCGATCGAAGATCGTGTGCGTCGGGCGCAACTATCGCGACCACGCCGCCGAGCTCGGCAACGACGTGCCGGCCGAGCCGCTGCTCTTCCTCAAGCCGAACACGGCCGTCGTGGGCCCCAACGACGCGATCGTGCTGCCGCCGCAGTCCGAGCGGGTCGACTTCGAGGGTGAGCTCGTCGCGGTCATCGGGCGCATCGCGAAGAACGTCAAGGCCGAGGACGCCCTCGATTACGTGTTCGGCTACACGATCGGCAACGACGTCACGGCGCGCGACCTGCAGAAGTCCGACGGGCAGTGGTCGCGCGCGAAGGGGTTCGACACGTTCTGCCCCCTCGGGCCCGCGATCGAGACCGACTTCGATCCCGCGGGCGACGCCGTCGTCACGACGCGGGTCAACGGAGAGGTGAAGCAGCAGGGTCCCATCAGCGACATGATCTTCTCGCTCGCCGATGTGATCGAGTACGCCTCGGCGGCGTTCACCCTGCTGCCGGGCGACGTCATCATGACCGGCACGCCGGCCGGGGTCGGCCCGTTCGTCGCCGGTGACGTGGTCGAGGTCGAGATCACGGGACTGGGCATCCTGCGCAACACCGCACGCGCGGCGTGACCGTCGAGTTCCACGATGTCGCGCGCGTCCAGGCGCGCACGGTCTGGGTGCTCTCGCTCGGTCAGGTGCTCGGCGGGATCGCGTTCGGCGCGACGATCTCGCTCGGAGCACTGCTCGTTGCGCGGATCTCGGGCGACGACGCCTTCTCGGGCCTCGCCACCGCGGCGCTGACCCTCGGAACCGCCGCGGTCGCGGTGCCTCTCGCGGCTCTCGCGCGCCGCAGCGGACGCCGGATCTCGCTGGCCTCCGGCATGACGATCGCCCTCGTCGGCGTGGTGGTCGTCATCGTCGCCGCGGGACTGTCGAACCTCGCCCTGCTCCTCGTGGGGTTCGCGTTCATCGGCTCGGGGCAGGCGGCGAATCTGCAGTCGCGCTTCGCCGCCGTCGATCTCGCGTCGCAGAAGACCCGCGGACGCGATCTGTCGGTCGTGGTGTGGGCGACGACCATCGGCGCGGTGCTCGGCCCGAACCTCGTCGGTCCCGGCGAGCAGCTCGGTGCGGTGCTCGGGATGCCGACTCTCACCGGACCGTACGTCTTCACGATCGTCGCGCAGCTCGCGGCGATCGGCCTCTACCTGGCCGCGCTCCGGCCCGACCCGCTCCTGCTGGCCGACAGACTGGCCCGGGCCGCAGCGGCGAAAGCGGGAGCGATCGCCGACCGCATCGATCGACCGTGGCTCGCGCGCTACGCGATCCTCGCCGTCGCAGCCAGTCACGGGGTCATGGTCGCCGTCATGGCGATGACGCCGGTGCATCTGCTCCACCACGGGGCGTCGCTGACGATCGTCGGGCTCACGATCAGCCTGCACATCGCCGGCATGTACGCGCTGTCGCCCGTCTTCGGCATCCTCGCCGACCGCGTCGGCAGGCTCACCACGATCCTCGTCGGTCAAGCGGTGCTCCTCGCATCGCTGGTCACGGCGTGGGTCGGCGCCGAGAGCACGGGCGCGGTCACTGTCGCGCTCATCCTGCTGGGCCTCGGGTGGAGCGCGTCGACCGTGGCGGGCTCCGCCCTGCTCACCGAAGCGACGACCGAGCCGCTTCGCACCCGTCGTCAGGGCCGCAGCGATCTCGCGATGAGCCTCGTGGGGGCGCTGGGCGCGATCCTGGCGGGGGTGATCCTGGGAGGGATCGGCTACAGCGGACTGGCGCTCGTCGCGATGGCGGCGGTGGCGCTCGTCGTCGGTCTCGCGCCCGTCGCCCGACGCGTCGCGGGCTAGCGTCCGAGCGCGGCGAGGGCGAGGCCCACATCGATGTCGTCGTTGAACACGTGGAAGGCCACGCGCGCCCGTCCGGACCGGCCCGAGGCCGTGATGCCCGCGGCGGTCAGCGCGGCGAGATCCGCGCCGTCTCGATCGGCCCAGGTCACGATCGCGCTCCCGCGCGCAGGCCGCGTGAGTGCCATGCCGTCGCCGAAGCGGGCGGCCAGCCGCGTCGTGTGCTCCCGCACGTCGTGCATGTCGAGCGACGCGAACAGCTCGAGCGCCGGTGCCGCGCCCACGAACGCCTGCCACGCCGGCGAGACGTCGAAGACCCGTGCGTCGCCGGCGAGTGCGAACTCGTGGCCGTAGCACGAGAGCCACGGGTCGTCGCCCGCGTACCACCCGGCGAACCGGGGGAGGAGTGCGCCCTGGAGCTCTTCCGAGACGGCGAGGAATGCCACCCCGCGCGGCGCGCAGAGCCATTTGTAGGCGTGGCATACCAGCGCATCCACCATGCCGGCCTCGACCGGCATCCACCCGACCGCCTGCGTGGCGTCGCAGTAGGTGCGCGTGCCGTGTCGCCTGGCCGCTGCCACGATCGCGTCGAGGTCGGCCACCTGGCCGCTCGCCGACTGCACCAGCGAGAACGCCACGAGCGAGGTCGCCGGCCCGATCTCGTCCGCGAGGGTCTCCAAGGGCACGGAGCGCACGCGGATGCCGGTGCCGGCGTGGAGGAACGGCCGCGACACCGACGAGAAGTCCCCTTCGGGCACGAGCACCTCTCCGCCGGGCGGGACTGCTCCGGCGATCAGAGCCGTGAAGACCGAGACCTGCGATCCGATCGCCACACGCGCCGGCGCGACGCCGACGAGTCGGGCGAACGCGGAGCGCGATCGCTCGACGGCGGCGCAGTAGCCGGCGATGTCGACTGCTCCGCGTGAGGAGGAGTCGAGATCGGCGATGAGCGCGTCACGCGTCCGCCGGGTCGGCAGGCCCGTCGTGCACGCGGCGAGGTAGCCGCGGCCGCCGCCGAACGCGGCGCGCGCGGTGGCCACGGAGGCGGAGATCGTGCCGTTCATGCCTCAAGGGTGCGGCGACGCGGTTCATTCGTCTACAGACGGTGTTTCATGGAACGCATGACAATCAGTGATGCGTGGTGCTCACGACTGCCAGATGGACGACTGGAGGTCGGACAGGAGCGCCTGGCCGTCGATGTTCGAGGCTGACTGATAGATCCACACGCCGCCGCGCGAGACGATGGTCTCGACCGTGTCGACCGGATACTGCGAGTTCGCGGTCGTCATGGTGCACATGTCGCCGTCGTCGGCACCGACCCCGCAGGTCCAGCCGAGCCCCGGCAGCGTCGCGACGTACGCGTCCGCCGTCGCGGCATCCGTGGTGCTGATGAGGAGCAGATAGCCCGTGGCGTCGCCCGCGAACCAATCACAGCCGAGGACGCGCTTCGCGCCTTCGGGAGCCGGCCGCACGAAGTCCGCCCCATCGCTCTGCAGATCGAGTTGATCCACGGTGGCGGCGCGAGTCGTCGAACTCCCCACCTGCGCGCAGTCGGAGGGGAGCGCGACCGTCGTGGTGGGGGACTCGTCGGGGAGGAGCGTGACGTCGGGGCCGGCCGTCAGACTCGTCGACGGACTCGTCGAGGTGCTGGGGCCTCCGCTCGCGCACGCGCCCAGCAGGAGCGCACCGACGATGAGGGCGAGGAGCGCGAGGGGGCGGCGGTGCATGGTTCGAGAGTAGTTCGCCGACGACTCCGGCGTCAGGGCGTCCGCGAGCGGTATGCGCGTTGCTTATGCTTTTCACATGACCGATTCGCAGATCGACGACCCTGAGTTCGACGTCCACGATCTGCGGGTGGTGAAGGCGATCGCAGATGAGGGTTCCATCACCGCGGCCGGTGCCGCCCTCGGCTACAGTCAGCCCGCCGTCAGCCAGCTCCTGAAGCGACTCGAGACGCGTCTGGGCGTGCCCCTCGTCGAGCGGATCGGTCGCACCGTCCGCCTCACGGAGGCGGGGCGCGTGCTCGCCCGTCACGCGCCGGCCGTCACGACCGCTCTCGACGCGGCGGCGGAGGAGCTCGCCGAGCTCCAGGGACTCAGGGCGGGGCGCGTGCGGCTCGTCGGATTCCCTTCCGCGTCGCCCACGATCGTGCCGCGGCTGCTCGCGGATCTGGCGGCGCGGCATCCGGGGGTCACGCTCACGTACGTCGAGGCGGAGCCGCCGGAAGCCGTCGAGGCGGTACGAGACGATCGCGCCGACATCGCCCTCACCTTCAGCTATCCGGGCGACCGGGACGACCCCCACGGGACGAGCGCGCACGGGCTGTCGGTGCAGACCGTCGGAACGGACGACCTCGTCGCCGTGGTTCCCGCCGAGCACCCCGCCGCCGACGCCGGACCCGTCGACATCGCAGCCCTCGCCGACGAGTCCTGGATCGCGGGCTGCCCGCGGTGCCGAGGTCATCTGCTCGAGCTCTGCGGCCGCGCGGGATTCACTCCCCGTATCGCGTTCGAGACCGACAACGTCGTGGCGGTCGAAGGCTTCGTTGCCCAGGGGATCGGCGTCGCGACTCTGCCGAGACTCGCGGTGGACTCGTTCCCCCTGCTGCCCGGCATCGCGATCGTCCCTCTTCCGACGGGCGAGCGCCGCACCCTCCACGTCGTCACCGCCCACGGCGCGGACCGCGTCCCCTCGGTGCGCGCGGCTCTCGGCGCGCTCGAGCGCGTGCTGGCCGGCCCGATCGGCGGGGGATCGCGCAACTAGACTCTTCGCGATGCCTTCTTCACCCGATCCCCGCACCACGACCGCCTCCGGCGCCGACGTCCGCGTCCGCTTCTGCCCCTCGCCGACCGGTCTTCCGCACGTCGGAATGATCCGCACGGCCCTCTACAACTGGGCATACGCGCGTCACACCGGCGGCAAGCTGATCTTCCGCGTCGAAGACACCGATGCCGCGCGCGACAGCGAGGAGAGCTATCTGCAGCTCGTCGACGCCCTCACGTGGCTGAGGATCGATTGGGACGAAGGCGTCGAGAAGGGCGGCCCGCACGCGCCCTACCGGCAGTCACAGCGCTTCGACATCTACGCGGACGTGCTCCAGAAGCTCATCGCCTCGGGCGCCGTGTACGAGTCCTACTCGACAGCCGAGGAGATCGACGCACGCAATGAAGCGGCCGGCCGCGCCAAGCAGCTCGGCTACGACAACTACGACCGCGACCTGACGGACGAGCAGAAGGCGGCGTTCCGCGCCGAGGGCAGAGAGCCGGCGTGGCGCGTGCGGGTGCCCGAGCACGACGTCACGTACGTCGACCTCATCCGCGGAGAGGTCACCTTCCCGGCGGGCTCGTTCCCCGATTTCGTGGTGGTGCGCGCAGGCGGTCAGCCGCTGTACACGTTCACGAACCCCGTCGACGACGCCCTCATGGGCGTGACCCACGTCATCCGCGGTGAGGATCTCATGCCGTCCACGGCGCGCCAGCTCGCGCTGTACGCGGCGCTCATCGACGCGGGCGTGACGACCTTCGTCCCCCGCTTCGGGCATATGCCCCTCGTCCTCGGCGAGACGGGGAACAAGAAGCTCTCCAAGCGCGACCCGCAGGCCGACCTGTTCCTGCAGCGCGACAAGGGGTTCATCCATGAGGGCCTCCTCAACTACCTGGCGCTTCTCGGATGGTCCATCGGGCCCGACCGCGACGTGTTCTCGCTGGACGAGTTCACCGCCGCCTTCGACATCGTCGACGTCAACCCGAATCCGGCCCGCTTCGACCAGAAGAAGGCCGAGTCGATCAACGGCGACCACATCCGGATGCTCGAGCCCGCCGACTTCGCCGCGCGCATCGTGCCGTATCTGCGATCCGCAGGCATCGTGGGGGAGACCCTGACCTCCGAGCAGGAGGCGCTCATCGCGGCATCCGCCCCTCTCGTCCAGGAGCGCGTCCAGATGCTCGGCGAGGTGCCGAACATGCTGGGATTCCTCTTCACCGACGACATCGCCTACGCCGAGGACGCCCTCAAAGGACTGCCTGCCAATGCGGGCGAAGTGCTCGTGGCGTCGGTCGGAGCCCTCGAGCTCGTGCCGGAGTCGGAGTTCACCGCCGCGGCGGTCCAGGAGGCCCTTTCGGGCGCTCTCATCGACGGCCTCGGGCTCAAGCCGCGCGTCGCCTACGGGCCGCCTCGCGTCGCGATCAGCGGCCGACGGATCTCGCCGCCGCTGTTCGAGTCGATGGAGCTCCTGGGCAAGGCGGAATCGATCCGCAGGCTGGGCGCGCTCGTAGCGCACACGGGCTGAACCCACCCCGGTTTGGCGAGGTCGCCGCCGTCGTCTAGACTTGATCTTCGGTACGACCCCGGTCAGATCCGGTGGGGTATGGTGTAATTGGCAACACGGCGGTTTCTGGTTCCGTTGTTCTTGGTTCGAGTCCAGGTACCCCAGCAGTGA
>JBEVLS010000146.1:0-16513 GCA_040509015.1 Microbacterium sp. | reverse complement strand
GCGAGCAGCGACCGAGACGCCGCCGTTGCCTCCGCCGATCACGAGCACGCCGGCGTGGCGAGGATGGGCGTTCCGGTCGGCATCGGTCACGCGAACTCTCCTGCCGCGATCGCGTCCGCGTACTTGCGCAGATCGGGACCGGGTTCGTAGTCGATGAACCTGTCCTTGAGTCGGGCGTTGAGTTCGGCGAACGCCTGGTCGGACGTTCGGTCTCCGAGCGCCGCCACCTCGAGGACGGCCTCGCGCAGCACGCGATCGGCGTCGTCGAGGATCTTCGCGCGGGCCGGTTCGTTCCAGACGATCTCTGAGGTGTCCATCCGCCGAGGCTATGTCGGTTCGCATCCGGCCCGCGGGGGCTTGCGCGATCGCGTTTCGTGCGCATGGGCCGCACCCTGCACAGCATCGGCCGGCGCGCAAGGGGCACTCGCCGGTCGCGGAAGCGTGGTGGTGTGGGTGCGAGGCGAAACCCGCCCACCGCACGCCGAGGAGGCAGCCGATGAAGAGAACACTGACATGGATCGCGGTCGCCGGAAGCGTCGTCGCCGCCGCGCTGATCGTGCGCACGGCGCTCGGCCGTTACGAGGCCGTCGCGGCCGCGGCTCGCGCCGTCTGGGACGACCCCGAGGTGAAGAAGATCCGGCGCCGGGCCGTCAAGAGCGTGGACCGCGCGCAGAAGAAGGCCCGCAAAGCCCTCAAGAACCGCTGAGAGAGAAGAGGTCGACTGTGACCGAGCACGACAAGGAACAGAACACGCAGGGCACGCCCGGAAGCGACGCGGAGGCCGACACGGCTTCGGGCGGCGCACCGGAGGAGCCCGACATGACGACGGATGAGCACGGTCGCCCGGTCGACAACCCCTCCGGCTGAGACGCGCGGACGAACTCGTCAGGGGGTGCGGAGGATCTTCTCCATCGCCTTGCCCTTGGCGAGTTCGTCGACCAGCTTGTCGAGATAGCGGATCTTCTGCATGAGCGGATCCTCGATCTCCTGCACCTTGACGCCGCACACGACCCCGGTGATGAGCGACGAGTTCGGGTTCAGACGGGCATCGGCGAAGAAGTCCTCGAAGGTCGTCTGCTCGTCGAGGTGCCGCTTCAGCGCGGCATCGTCGAAGCCCGTGAGCCATTCGATCACTTGATCGAGCTCGTCCTGCGTGCGGTCTTTGCGCTGGACTTTGGTCACGTAGAGCGGATAGACCGACGCGAAGCTGATGCCGTAGATCCGATGCACGGTGACAGCGTAGCCCTCGCCTCCGACGCGATGTCGGGGGTCTGCGCCAGAGTCGGGAAGCCGCTTCTGGGGAGCGGCAGCGCGGCGTCGGCCAAGGGCCCGGACGGCGCCGCGCTCACCCCGCACGAGGTGGGAGGATTCGTTCATGATCCCGGATGCCGCACAGCGCGATCGCGCGATCGGCGCCGTCCTCGCCTCCGCCGCCGGCGACGCGCTCGGCTCGCAGTACGAGTTCGGCCCCGCGCTCCCCGACGACCTCGTTCCGCAGTTCGGTCGCGGGCACTTCGGACACGACGTGGGCGAGTGGACGGACGACACGAGCATGGCCGTGCCCATCCTCCAGGTCCTGGCCGACGGCGACTCCCTCGACGACCCCGTCGCACTGGGTCGGATCGTGAGCGCGTGGAAGGGTTGGGCGGGCACCGCCCTCGACGTCGGCACCCAGACCCGTGGCGTCCTCGCCTCGATCGTCGGGCCGATCACCGAGCAGGCGGCGCTGGCGGCATCCCGAGCCGCGCACGACGCCTCGGGCCGGAGCGGCGGCAACGGCTCGCTCATGCGCACCGGTCCGGTGGCACTCGGCTACCTCGACGGCGAGCCCGCAGGCCTGGCGGCCGCCGCGGTGCGCGTCGCGAAGCTCACGCACTGGGAGGACGACAACGCGGACGCGTGCGCGCTCTGGTGCCTGGCGATCCGTCACGCCGTCCTGACGGGCGAACTCGACGTGCGGGCTCAACTGCCCTGGATCCCCGCCGAGCGCAGGGATCGCTGGAGCACGCTGATCGACGCCGCGATGGAGCCCGGTGCACATCCTCGGCAGTTCAGCGAGACCAACGGCTGGGTGGTCACCGCGTTCCAGAGCGCTCTCGCGGCCGTCGCCGGTGCGACGTCGCTCGTCGACGCGGTCGAACGCGCCGTGCGCGGCGGCAACGACACCGACACGGTCGCGGCGATCGCGGGATCACTGGCGGGCGCCGTCTGGGGCGCGGGCGCGGTTCCGACCCCGTGGCGGGCGACGCTCCACGGTTGGCCGGGGCTCCGCTCCGACGACCTCGTCGTCCTCGTCGACAGAGTGACGGCCGGGCACCGCGAAACGTCCTAGCCGTACGATCGAATCGTGACCGATTCCTCCTCCCTCGTCCTCGTCGCCAACGCCGCAGACGGCTCGATCAGCGTCTTCCGCCTCGCAGACGACGTCCTCGAACCGCTCGCGACCAACGACGGCCTCACGGGCTGCTCGACGTTCGTCGTCGACTCTGCGCGCAACCTGGTCTACGCGGGCGTGAAGGGCTCGACGCCCGGCGAGCCCGCCGGCATCCGGACCCTCTCGCTCGATCGCGAGACCGGACGACTCGAGCCTCTCTCGCGCCTCGACCTGCCCGACGGAGGGATGAACTACCTCGCCCTCACCCGCGACGGCGCGGGGCTGCTCGGCGCCTCGTACGGTGGCGGGTACGGGATCAGCTGCGCGGTGATCGACGGCGTCGTGAGCGCACCCGTCTCTCGCATCTCGTACGCGAACCTGCACTCCGTCCTGCCCAGCGCCGACGGTCGGTTCGCCTATTTCGTGTCGCTCGGCGACGACCTCGTCGCCCAGTACGCGCTCGACGACGACCTGCACCTCGTGCCGCTCGACCCCGAGACGGTCGCGGCTCCCACCGGCAGCGGCCCCCGCCACCTGGTGCTCAACCACGCCCAGGACGCCGTCTACGTGCTGACCGAGTTCTCAGGGGAGGTGCTGCATTTCTCCCGCGACATCGATGCCGGCACCCTGGAGCTGCGCGATGCGGCGAGCGCCGTCGACCCGACCAAAGACCTGGGCCGCAGCGTCTTCGGCGCGAACCCCCTCGAGCACCACTACATCTGGGGAGCGGACCTGCATTTCGGCTCGGACAGCAGCCTGTGGGCGTCGGAGCGCACCGAGAACACGCTCGCGGCGGTGGGCGTGGCCCCGGACGGATCCGTGTCGGCGCCGACGTCGTTCACCGTCACCGAGACCCAGCCGCGCGGCTTCGCGGTGAGCCCGGACGGAGCTCGCCTCGTCGCGGCCGGCGAGAAGACGACGACGGTGTCGCTCTACGCCGTCGACGGCGATCGCCTCGAGCTTCTCCAGCGGGCCGAGACCGGCCGCGGCGCGAACTGGGTGCGCTTCGTCTGATCAGCGGCCGAAGATGTCGCCGAGTCCCGGCAGGTCGACGTTGCCGAGCTGATCGCTCCACCCGCCGACATGATCCGCGACACCCCCGAGCGCACCCTCTGCGACGCCTCCGAGGTCGACCCCCTCGGCCAGAGAGTCGAAGTCGACGCCCAGGGATCCCGCCTGCTCCAGGAGAGGGCCGGCCACGCTGCTGAGGACGGCGCCGCCGGCGACCACGCCGAGCACTCCCACGGCCGCTCCGCCGACGCCGGCCACGGCGGCCCCGCGTCCGACGCGGGACAGCAATCCGCGGACTCGCCCGGGGCTGGCGGCTTCGGTGCGTGCCGCCGCGCGTGCGAGGTCGGGGGCTGACGACGATGCGGGCCGTTCGTGAGGAGGCAGTTCCGTGCGCATGCGCTGCTCGACCAGCGTGCGCTGAGCGGGCGTGAGGCGCGCGAACGCCTCGGCGTGGATCCTCTCGATCTGGTGCGGATCGGCCGTCTGCATCAAGTAGTCGTAGCGCGCGATCGCCGCCTTGTCCGCCTGTGGGATCTGCGACGTCGCGCGCGTCCCCGCAGGTGGCGGCGTGAGTCCGGGCGCCGCTGCGGGCGCGCCGACCGATGTCGGCGGCGTCCGGGCGGCATCCCCGACGGGGCGCGAGTCGCCTGTCAGCGCGTCGGCGGCGCTGCGCACCATTCCGCGCCAGTCCGAGCCGCCCTCTTGGCGAGGGCCGGCGCTGCCCTTGTCGAGAGCTTTGGATGCCATGCCGATCAAGCGGGAGAAAGTGCTCATCGTCGTCCTTTCGAGACGTCAGGGGTGCGCGATGCCATCCGCCCGCGAGAGAGCGCATGCGTCACGAGCCGCCTGCGGGAGGAGGATCGGATCGACATGGGGTACTCCGGAGTCGGGTGGCGTGCGCTGGACGCCAAGGTCTCCTCCGCCCGAATCGGGCCAGCGGGCCGGGACACGACTTCATGTCCGTATTGACGACACCGCGGCAGACGGGAGTACTCCCCTTGTCGACCTCGACGCTAACCGAGCCTGCCTATGAGCCCGCTCCGAATCACCATCAGCGGTGCCGGATGCGACCCACGGCCTCCAGGAAGAGCTCCGGAGTGAGGTGCACGCACCCGTGCGCTCCGTCCGGGCAGAGCGAGGTGCGCCCGGACGCGGTCGAACCGTGCCCGAAGAGCGCGTCCGCGTCGTCGTAGACGAGCACGTCGGCGTGCTCGGCGAGCTCGAAGAGCCGATGCAGATTCTTCTCGGTCTCGTGGATGTGCCGGGACAAGAGGGTGCCGAGGTCGACGGCGTGGAGGTGGGCGTGCGGCCCCTGGCTCGCCGGAGGTCTCCGGAGGACGAACCGACGCCACAGCGCCGTCCTCGGTCGAACGACGATGATGTCGCCCATGCGGGGAGTCTGCTCGCGTCGGACCCACCGCGCAACGGGGCGACTGCTATTCGCCGTGCGTGTGCATCCGCTCGCCGTCGGCGTTGAAGATGCTCAGCACCTCGACCGGCTTCGTCCCCGCGGCGCTCATCGCGTGGGGGGTTCGCGTATCGAACTCGGCCGCCTCGCCGCGCGCGAGGACGAGATCCTGCGCGCCGAGCCGCAGGCGCAGCCTGCCGCTCAGCACGAACAGCCACTCGAACCCGTCGTGCACCCGCAGTTCGGGCAGCTCACCCCCGGGCGGATACGTGATCTTGTAGGTGCTCACGGGCGAGTCCTCGAGCGCGAGGGGCGCGATGACGACTCCGCCCCGGCGCACGGCGGGGCGTCGCACGCGCGGGTCGGGCGAATCGTCGCGCACGAGGTCGTCGATGCGGATGCCGAGATGGCGCGTCAGCGGCACGAGCAGCCCGAGCGTCGCCTGGCGCTTGCCGGACTCGAGGCGCGACAGTGTGCTGACCGACATCCCCGAACGCGTTGCGACGTCGTCGAGCGTCAGCCCCTTGGACTGCCGAGCCGCGCGCAGACGCGGCCCCACGTGGTCGAGTTCACCCGGCATGTCGATCAGCTCCTTGCTGTTTTCGCAATCCAGCTTGCGTATGCCGATTGTCCCACGCACGCTGAAGGAATGGAAACCTGGGACGCCGTCATCATCGGAGCCGGCGCCGCCGGCCTCAGCGCCGCACAGATGCTGGGCCGGTCGCGCCGCCGGACACTCGTGCTCGACGCGGGGTCGCCGCGCAACCGCTTCGCCGCGCACATGCACGGCATCCTCGGCCAGGACGGCACCGCGCCCGGCGATCTGCTCGCCCGGGGTCGCTCGGAGGTCGAGCACTACGGAGTCGAGGTGCGCGCGGCATCCGTCGCCCGTGTCGACGAGAGCGCGTCGCACGTCACCGTGACCCTCGCCGGCGGAGGCGTCGAGACCGCACGCGCGCTCGTCGTCGCGACCGGGATCACCGACGTGCTTCCTGCCGTGCCCGGCCTCGCCGAGCGCTGGGGCACGAGCGTGCTGCACTGCCCCTACTGCCACGGATGGGAGGTGCGCGACCGCCGGATCGGCGTACTGCTGACCTCGCCGCTCCAGGTGCACCAGGCGCAGCTCGTCCGCCAGTGGAGCGACGACGTCGTGGTGTTCGACGGCGTCGGACTCGATCCCGCCGCGCGGCGGCGTCTTCGCTCCCGCGGGGTGGAGATCGTCGACGAGCCTGTCGACGAGGTGCTCGGCGACGGAGCCGCCGTCACCGGCATCCGCCTGCGCGACGGACGAACCGAGCCCGTGCAGGCGATCTTCGCCGCGGGCGAGCCGCGACCGCACGACGGCTTCCTGGCTCACCTCGGGCTCGCTCGCGACGAGGCCGGCCTCATCGCCGTCGACGCCGCCGGTCGGACGAGCTCGCCGCGCATCTGGGCCGCGGGCAACGTCGTCAGCCCGTTCGCCAACGTGCCGCTGTCGATGGGCGCGGGCGCGATGGCCGGCGCCGCCGCGAACGGGGCCCTCGTCGAGGAGGACTTCGACAACGCACCCGCCCAGTACTGGGACCGCCGCTACGCCGACCAGCTGTGGTCCGGGCGACCGAACCGGACGCTCGTCGACGTCGTACGGGACCTCGCTCCCGGACGCTCGCTCGACATCGGGTCCGGCGAAGGGGCGGACGTGATCTGGCTCGCCCGGCAGGGGTGGGACGCAACGGGCGTCGACATCTCCGAGACCGCCGTGCACCGCGCTCGCCAGGCCGCCGAGGCCGCCGGCGTCGACGCACGGTTCGTCACGACAGACCTCTCGGTCGCGGATACGGCCGGCTCCTTCGACCTCGTCACGGCGAGCTTCTTCCACTCCCCCGTGGCACTCGACCGCGCCGGGGCTCTGCGCCGGGGTGCGGCATCCGTCGCCCCCGCCGGGCGCCTGCTGATCGTGTCGCACGCGGGTCCGCCGCCCTGGGCGCCGGACGGCCACGGAGGGTCGCACACCTTCCCTTCGCCGGCCGAGGAGCTCGAGGCGCTCGGCCTCGATCCGGCGGAGTGGACGGTCGAGATCGTCGGGACGCGTCCGCGCGAGGCGGTCGCGCCCGACGGGACGCCGGCGATGCTCGACGACGTGGTCGTGCTCGCGCGCCGTCGGGCGCTCAGCGGCGCCGAGACCGCCGGGAGCGCAGGATGAGTGCGGCGACCAGCCGCCACCCGACCAGCATCACCAGGAGGACGACGGCCGCCACGATCACGAACGCCACCTGCACGCCCTGACCGCTCAGCGCGCGCAGCAGCATGCCACCGGCCACGGTGATCGCCCAGACCGGCAGTCCCGTGCGGACCGGGGCGAGAGGCGCCCGCCACGCGAGCGTCACCGCCCAGCCGATCACGAGCGCGAGGAGGAACGTCCAGGCAGTCGTCCACAGCCCCAGCAGCACGTCTTCGCTGTGACTCGCCCGGCCGATCGTCGCGAAGACGACGACGAGGACGGCGTCGAGCAGGAAGGCGACGATGATCGGCTTCGCCGGATAGGCGGGCGCGGCGTCCACCGCAGGGACCGGGCGGTCGCTCATGAGGGCCGGATCACCGCCCGGATCCGCGAGCGTCCGGAGCCTTCGGAGGCGCGGGGTCGGCAGCGGTCGCGCGGGGCGCAGCGGTCGGATCGTTCTGCGTCCGCGCGAGCGACCACACACCGCCGATCGCCGCTGCGCCCGTGACCGCGAACACCACGAAGCTCCACACCGGAGCGGTCGCGGCCTCTTGGAGCACGGTGATGCCGAGGATCACAGCCACGAACGGATCGACCACCGTCAGCCCCGCGACGACCACCTGAGGATTGTTGACCGTGTGCGCCGTCTGCACGAAGTAGATCGAGAGCGCCCCGGCCACGGCGATCCCGATCGCGCACGCGACCGTCAGCAGGTTGGTGTCGTCCAGCGAGTAGTCGTGCGATGAGAACGCCGTCTGCACCCGCAGGATCACCGTCTTGCCCAGCGTCGCCACGAAGCCCGAGAACAGACCGCCGAGCAGCACGAAGACCACCGGCGGGACCTTCCGCCCGCGACGCACGATCAGCGCGCCGAACGTCAGCGCGAGCACGACCAGCAGCACGACCAGCACCGCGATCAGCTGGAGGTCGGTGATCGTCGTCTGCTCGCTGACCGACGCGGCCACCGTCACGAAGACGCCGAGGCTCACGACGCACACGGCGATCGCCGCGACCTCGCGGACGTTCGGCGCCGTCTTGGTGACCCACGCCGACAGCAGCGATGCGAACACGAGCGCGATGACGCCGACCGGTTGGACGACGATGAGAGGCGCGAAGGCGAGCGCACCGAGCTGGACGAGGATCGCCACCCCGAACAGCGCCGATCCGGCGAGCCACACCGGCTCGCGGAACAGCCCGCGCGCCTGCGACAGGTCGATCGAACCCGACCCCTTCTCGGCCTGCGCAGCCACCCCGCGGGCCTGCAGATAGTTGCCGACCGTGAGGATCGCCGCGGAGAGCACCGCGAGGGCGATGCCCAGGACGGGGAACGATGAGATGGTCAAGGCGCAGGTCTCTCCGGATTCGAGGAGCTTCCACGCTAGCGGCCCCGGGACGGCGCACGCGCCGAGCCGCGGCATCCGGACCACCCCTAGTCTCGGAAGAGACCCCGACGAGAGGAAGCCGGTGACCCACGGCGACATCGATGCCCGCACCGCGCACGATCTGCGCGACGCCGGAAGCCTCAAGTGGACGATGT
This sequence comes from Microbacterium sp., assembly GCA_040509015.1. Lineage (GTDB taxonomy): Bacteria > Actinomycetota > Actinomycetes > Actinomycetales > Microbacteriaceae > Microbacterium. The sequence goes on along the minus strand of JBEVLS010000146.1, from coordinate 7,983 downwards.
TCCCCGAGACGATCGGCGCCTTCGTCGCCGAGATGGACTTCGGCGTCGCTCCCGCCGTCACCGAGGCGATCACCGACTCCCTCGAGCGCGGCCTCACCGGGTACCTGCCGAAGCACGTCGCCGACGAGATGTCCGCCGCGACCGCCCGCTGGTACGCCGAGCAGTACGGCTGGGCTGTCCCGGCGACGCACGTCACCCACATGCCCGACGTCATCACGGCCTTCGAGGCGGCCATCGACCATTTCTCGGCCCCCGAGTCCGCGGTCATCCTGCCGACCCCCGCCTACATGCCGTTCCTCACCGTTCCGGCGATGCACGGTCGACGCGTCATCGAGGTGCCCAGCATCGAGCAGGACGGACGCTGGGTCATCGACCTCGACGGCGTCGCCGCAGCATTCGACGACGGCGGCGGACTCCTCGTCCTGTGCAACCCGCACAACCCCCTCGGCACCGTCTCGACCCGCGACGAGCTGCTCGCCGTCGCCGAGGTGGTCGCCGCCAAGGGAGGGCGCGTCTTCGCCGACGAGATCCACGCGCCCCTCGTCTACCGCCCCGCGGCGCACGTGCCCTACGCGTCGGTGTCGGAGGCCGCCGCCGCGCACACGGTCACCGCGACCTCCGCCTCCAAGGCATGGAACCTCGCCGGCCTGAAGTGCGCGCAGCTGATCTTCTCGAACGAGACGGACGCCGCGACCTGGACGCGCATCGGATGGTGGCCCGCGCACGGCACGTCGACGACGGGGGTCATCGCCAACACCGCCGCGTACGAGCACGGCAAGCCGTGGCTCGACGACGTCGTCGCCTATCTCGACGGCAACCGCCGCCGCCTCGCCGAACTCGTCGCACAGCACCTGCCCCGAGCACGGGTCACCGTGCCCGAAGGCACCTACATCGCACTCATCGACGTGCGGGCGTACGGACTCACCGGAAACCTCGGGGCGTGGTTCCGGCAGAACGCCGGCGTCGCGCTCACCGACGGCCTCGCATGCGGACAAGCGGGGGCCGGGCACGTGCGCATCGTGTTCGCCCTGCCGAGGCCGCTTCTCGAGGAAGCGATCGCGCGCATGGGCGCCGCGCTGGCCTGACCGGCTACAGACCCACCATCTCGGCGCTCCGGTCCCACAGCATCTTCGCGAGTGCCGGGTCGTCGGCCAGGCGATTCGTGCGGGCGAGCCGGTTGTTCGCATAGAACCCGCCGGGCTGCCAGTCGACACCCGGCTTGCCCATCGCGAGCCACGTGAGACGTGCTCCACCGACATCGGTCGACGTCAGCAGCCGTGCGGTGAGCGGGCTCGTGTAGAACCAGCGCATGGGGCCCTTCGACGCGCCCGCGAATCCCGACCCGATGACACCGGGGTGGAACGCGACCGCGCTGAGCCCGGCATCCCCGAATCGCCGGTTCAGCTCCTTCGTGAACAGGACGTTCGCGAGCTTCGCGTTGCCGTACGCCGCGCCCGCCGAGTAGCGCCGGGTGCCCTGCAGGTCGTCGATGTCGAACCGTGCGAACAGACGCGCAGCCTCGCTCGAGGTCTGGATCACGGACGCACCGCCGTCGACCAGCCGATCCCGCAGCAGGTTCGTGAGCAGGAAGGGCGCGAGGTGGTTGACCTGGAAGGTCACCTCGAAGCCGTCGGTCGTCACGGCCCGATCGGAGAAGATGCCTCCCGCGTTGTTCGCGAGGACATCGATCTGCGGGTAGCGCTCGAGGAGAGCCGCCGCGAGGTCGCGCACCTGCGCCAGGTCTCCGAAGTCAGCGACGAACGAGTCCACGCCGAGGGGCCGGGCGACGGCATCCGTCTTCTCGGGGTTGCGCCCCACGACGACCACGGTCTCGCCCGCGTCGTGCAGTTGACGGGCGGATGCCGCGCCGATGCCGTCGCTGGCACCGGTGATGACGATCGTGCGAGCCACGGGGGCCTCCTCAGGTCGGGTCTCTCAGGCTAACCGCGGTGCGGCGTGCATCGGGCCGGCGGCAGCCCCCGCTAGCCTCGGCGCATGGCGGTTCAGCAGACGCGCCGGGCGCGCGCGGCACGACGCCGGACCAAGCGGGTCGCGGCATCCGGAAGCGACCTCACCGAGGCCGAGTGGTTCCGGATCCTCGACGCGTGGGCGTCCTGCGCCTACTGCGGCGCCGATGGCGCGGCGCTCCAGAAGGACTGCGTCCTGCCGATCTCGCGCGGAGGCCGCTACACCCTCGAGAACGTCGTGCCCGCGTGCCGCTCGTGCAACGCGAGCAAGTGCAACGACGAGGTGACGTCATGGATGCGGCGGCGCCGGCTCGACGAGCCGCGCTTCCTCTTGCGGTGGGCGCAGATCATGGTCGCGCTGCGCGCGCCGTCCGCACCCTGACCGCGACGCTCACGCCGACGGCGCGCGGTGCTCGCGGTAGTACCCCAGGAGCGCCCGAGTGGACGCGTCCTGCGCGGCGAGAGCCGCGGCATCCCCTTCGATCGCCGGTGCGATCTGCAGCGCGAGCTGCTTGCCGAGCTCGACGCCCCACTGGTCGAAGGAGTTGATCCCCCAGATCGTCCCCTGGGTGAAGGTGATGTGCTCGTACAGCGCGATGAGCTGACCGAGCACGGCGGGCGTCAGCGCGGGAGCGAAGATCGAGGTCGTCGGACGGTTGCCGGCGAAGGTCCGTGCCGCCACCAACGGGCCGGTCGTGCCCTCGGCCTCGACCTCGCCGGCCGTCTTCCCGAACGCGAGCGCCTTCGTCTGCGCGAGGAAGTTCGCCAGGAAGAGCCCGTGCACGTCGCGCCCGTCGTCCTCGAGACCGTAGGCCGGGTTCGCGAAGGCGATGAAATCGGCGGGGATCAGGCGGGTGCCCTGATGGATGAGCTGGTAGAACGCGTGCTGGCCGTTGGTGCCGGGCTCGCCCCAGAACACCTCCCCCGTGTCGGTCGTGACCGGCGAGCCGTCCCAGCGCACCGACTTGCCGTTGGACTCCATCGTGAGCTGCTGGAGATAGGCCGGGAAGCGGTGCAGCTGCTGGGCGTAGGGCAGCACGGCGTGCGACTGCGCACCGAGGAAGTTCGTGTACCAGACGTTCAGGAGGCCCATCAGAACGGGCACGTTGCGCTCGATCGGCGTGGTCGCGACATGCTCGTCGACGGTGTGGAAGCCCGACAGCAGGTCGCGGAACGCCTGGGGGCCGAGCTCGATCGCGAGCGAGAGCCCGATCGCCGAGTCCACCGAGTAGCGACCGCCCACCCAGTCCCAGAACCCGAAGGCGTTCGCCGGATCGATCCCGAACGCCGCGACCTTGTCCAGCGCGGTCGACACCGCGACGAAGTGATGCGCGACCGCGTTCGTGCGGGCCTCGTCGTCGTCGTCGACCACGCCCGACGCGACGAGCGACGACAGGAGCCACTCGCGCGCCAGACGCGCGTTGGTGAGCGTCTCGAGCGTCGTGAAGGTCTTGGAGGCGACGATGAACAGCGTGGTCTCGGGGTCGAGTCCCTCGGTCTTCTGCGCGATGTCGGTCGGGTCGATGTTCGAGACGAAGACCGCCCGGATCCCGGCGTCGGCGTACGGCTTCAGCGCCTCCGACACCATGACGGGCCCGAGATCCGAGCCGCCGATCCCGATGTTGACGACGTGCGTGACCTTCTTGCCGGTGACGCCCCGCCACTGCCCCGACCGCACGCGTTCGGCGAAGGCGCAGACGTCGTCCAGGACGGCGTGGACGTCGGTGTCGATGTGCTGCCCGTCGACCACGAGCTCGGGCGACGCTCCGCCCGGGCGCCGCAGCGCAGTGTGCAGGACGGCGCGGTCCTCGCTCGTGTTCAGGTGCGCACCCGCGAGCATCGCCGCGTACCGCTCGGCGACGCCGGTCTGCTCGGCCAGCGCGACGAGCGAGGCGAGGATCTCGTCGGTGACCAGGTTCTTCGACAGGTCGACGTGCAGATCGCCGACCGTGCGGGTGAGCTTGTCGACCCGGGCGGGGTCGTCCTGGAACCATCCGCGCAGATCGGGCTCGAGCGCGTCCCGCTCGGCGGTGAGCTCGCTCCAGGCGGGGGTGGACGTGGGATCGATGGGCGCAGTCACGTCACCACGGTAGCGACCCGCGACGCGGTGCGCAGGAGCATGACGCGGATCAGCGAGTGGGCGGGTGCCCGGGCGCGGCCGGCGCCGCGGTGTCCTGCGACGTGCGCGCGAGCGACCACACTCCCCACATCGCCGCGGCTCCCGCTGCGGCGAAGACCGCGAAGCTCCAGCCCGGAGCGTTCGCCGCCTCGTTCAGGACGGTGATCCCCAGGATGACCGCGACGAACGGGTCGACGACCGTGAGCCCGGCGACGACGACCTGAGGACTGTTGACCGTGTGAGCGGTCTGGACGAACCAGATCGACAGCGCGCCGGCGACGGCGATCCCCGCCACGCACGCGATCGTGAGCAGGTTCGTGTCGTCCAGGCGGATGTCGTGCGACGAGAAGGCCGTCTGGATGCGCAGGATCACGGTCTTGCCGAGGGTGGCCACGAACCCCGAGTACAGCCCACCGAGCAGGACGTACGCCACCGGGGGCACCGTGCGACCGCGCCCCCGCCAGACGGTGAGGGCGGCGAACGTGAGGGCGAGGACGGCGAGCAGCACGATGAGCACGGCCACGAGCTGGGCATCCGTGATCGTCGTCTGATCGCTGACGGATGCCGCCACGGTGACGAAGACGCCCAGGCTCACGACGCAGACGGCGATCGCGACGACTTCGCCGATCCGCGGAGCGGTCTTGGTGACGGCCGCGGTCAGCAGCGACGCGAACACCAGCGCGACCACGCCGACCGGCTGGACGACGATGAGCGGCGCGAACGCGAGGGCGCCGAGCTGCACGAGGATCGCGGCGCCGAAGAGCGCCGTTCCGCCGAGCCACACGGGCTGGCGCACGAGCGCCCAGGTCTGCGATGCGCCGAGTGCTCCGCCGCCCGACGCGCGGGCGACACCGCGCGACTGCAGCGCGTTGCCCAGCGTGAGCAGCGCGGCCGACAAGACGGCCAGGAGGATGCCCACGACGGGGTACGAACTGATGGTCACGGAACGCTGCTCCCCTGTCGTGGAGCTCCCAGGCTATAGCGACCCCGGGTCGCGTCCGCGGCGTCGGCTACGCTCGCGCCATGACCGGACTGACCCCCTACCTCTCGTTCGACGGCTCCGCCCGCGAGGCCCTGACGGCGTACCGCGACGTCTTCGGCGGGGACCTCGCGCTGCACACCTACGCGGAGTTCGGTCGCACCGACGGACCCGCCGACGCGATCGCGCACGGGATCCTCGACGGCCCCGTCGCGCTCTTCGCCGCCGACGCGCCGGCAGGCGAACCGGCCCTGGGGATCGAGGGCGTCCTGTTCTCGCTGCTCGGCACCGACGAGCCCGCGCAGCTCGAGCGGTGGTTCGCCGCGCTCGCCGACGGGGGAACCGTCGTCGACGCTCTCCAGGAGCGCCCCTGGGGCGCGCACGACGGCACGGTCCGCGACCGGTTCGGCGTGACGTGGCTCATCGGGTACGAGGTCTGACGAGCCGCATAGGCTCGGGGCTGACCCCGAAGGAAGGATGCCCGTGGATCACGCCGCCGTCGATGCCTGGACCGAAGCCGACCTGCGCGCGGCGGGAAGCCTCAAGTGGACGACCTTCCCCGACACGATCGGGGCGTTCGTCGCCGAGATGGACTTCGGCGTCGCCCCCGCGATCCGTGAGGCCGTCGCCGCGTCGCTCGACGACGGACTGACCGGGTATCTTCCGCGGCATCTCGTGACGCGGATGGCCGAAGCGACCGCCGCCTGGTACCGCGACCGGTACGGGTGGGTCGTCCCCGCGGCCCGCATCCACGCGATGCCCGACGTCATCACGGCGTTCGAGGCCGCGATCGAGCACTTCTCGCCGGCGGACTCGGCGATCATCCTGCCGACGCCCGCGTACATGCCCTTCCTCACGGTTCCGCCGATGCACGGTCGCCGCGTGATCGAGGTGCCGAGCATCGAGGTGGACGGCCGGTGGGTGGTCGACCTCGACGGCGTCGCGCGCGCCTTCGACGACGGCGGCGGGCTGCTGGTGCTGTGCAATCCGCACAACCCGCTCGGGACGGTGGCGACCCGCGACGAGCTGCGCGCGATCTCGCAGCTCGTGTCGGACAAGGGCGGCCGCGTGTTCTCGGACGAGATCCACGCACCCCTCGTGTACGCCCCCGCGACGCACGTGCCGTACGCATCGGTGTCCGAGGCCGCGGCATCCCACACGATCACCGCGACGTCGGCGTCGAAGGCGTGGAACCTCGCCGGACTCAAGTGCGCGCAGATCATCCTGTCCAACGATGCGGATGCCGCCGTCTGGGCCCGCGTCGGGTTCTGGCCCTCGCACGGGACCTCGACAACGGGCGTCGTCGCCAACATCGCGGCGTACACGGGCGGCGCGCCCTGGCTCGACGACGTCGTGGCGTACCTCGACGGCAATCGGCGGCGCCTCGCCGAACTCGTCGCCGAGCATCTGCCGCTCGCTCGCATGACGGTGCCCGAGGGCACCTACATCGCGCTCATCGACCTGCGCGCGTACTCCCCCGCGGGCGACCTCGCCGCGTGGTTCCGCGCACACGCCGGCGTCGCCCTGACCGACGGCACCGCCTGCGGCGCCGCCGGTGCCGGCCACGTGCGTCTCGTCTTCGCCCTGCCCCGTCCGCTGCTCGAAGAGGCGGTCGCGCGGATGGGACGCGCGCTGCGCGAGGGCGACGGCTTCTAGCCCCCGTCAGTCGCAGGTCGCGGCGAGCGCGGCCACCAGTGCGTCGTTCGCCGGCGGGACGGTCGGGTCCGTCGCGGGGTCGAACGTGCCGCCCGCCCAGCCGACCGTCACGAACCGGTCGCCGTCGGGCGAGCCGAAGGCCATCACCCGGTAGCCGATGCCGTTGCCCCGCTGTCCGAAGACGAGCTCGACCGGCTGCGCGCCGCACGCGTCGCCCCCGGCGAGGATCCCGAGGCCGTAGCCCTCCGCACCCACCGCCTGCATCTCCTGGACCGACTCCGCCGAGACGAGCTCGCCCGCGAACAGGGCCTGGAAGAACGTCCCGACATCTCCCGCCGTCGACGTCACGGCGGCGCCCGCCCCCCAGATCGAGGGCGAGCCGTCGCTGGTGTCGACGGTCTCGTCGCCGTCGAGGACCGATCCGCGCAGCGCTCCGTCCGGCAGAGCGGGCGACGTCGGGTACTCCGTGCGGTCGAGTCCCAGCGGCTCGAAGATCCTGCTGCGCATCAGTTCGGGGAGCTCCTCGCCCGTGACCTCCTCGGCCAGCAGGCCGAGGGCGACGTAGTTCGCGTTCGAGTACGAGAACGCGGTCCCGGGCGCGGCGGACCACGGCCGGGCCTGAGCCTCGGCGATCAGGTCGCTCGGCTCGTGCTCGACGTCGACGGCCGCGTGGTAGGCCGCGACGTCCGGGACGAGGACGTCGAAGTAGTCGGGCAGGCCGCTCGTGTGATTCAGCAGCTGGCGCACCGTGACCGGCTCGGGAGAGTCGAGCAGTCCGGGGACCACGTCGTCCACCGCCGTGTCGAGGGTGAACTCCCCCTCTTCGACGAGCTGCATGATGACGGTCGCCGTCATGGTCTTCGTGACGCTCGCGATGCGCAGCTGGTCGTCGGGCTCGGCCGCGACCTCGCCGTCCACCGTTCCGAACGCCGCGGTCACGTGCTCGTCGCCGTCGCGGATGTCGATCACGGCAGCCGTGGCCCCGGCGTCGAGAAGGGATTCGAGCGCCGCCGTGCTCGCCGGATCGAGGTGCGCTCCCGACGGCGCCTGCCCGGTCGCCTCCGGCGCGGGCGATGTGCAGCCGGCGAGGAGGACGGCGGCGGCGGCGGTGAGAGCGAGTCCGGCGGTGGTGCGTGATGTCGTTCGCATGCCTCCACCTTTCCGAGCGGATGCCGGCGAGGCATCCCCCGCGCGAGGGAAACGCCCCCGCCGCGCGACGGACGACGACGCGAACTCACACCCCGCTCTCAGGTTCACGGGAC
>JBEVLS010000145.1:0-7112 GCA_040509015.1 Microbacterium sp. | reverse complement strand
GGGGTGCCGTGGTAGGCGACGGCGCGAGAGATGACCTTGTGCTTGGTGGGCTGGCCCTGCAGCTTCCAGTAGTACTTGGCGAGCTTGAACGCGGTCTCGACGGCCTCGCCGCCGCCGGTGGAGAAGAAGACGTGATTGAGGTCGCCGGGAGCGTAATCGGCGATCCGGTCGGCGAGCTCGATGGCGGCCGGATGCGCGTACGACCAGATCGGGAAGAACGCGAGCTGCTCGGCCTGCTTCGCTGCCACGTCGGCGAGGCGCTTGCGCCCGTGGCCGGCGGCGACGACGAACAGGCCCGACAGTCCGTCGATGTACTTCTTGCCCTGGGAGTCCCAGATGTGGTGGCCCTCGCCCTTGACGATGATCGGCACGCCGGGGCCTTCGGTCATCACGGACTGCCGGGCGAAATGCATCCACAGGTGGTCCTTCGCCATCTGCTGCAGTTCTGCTTCGGTGCGGGCTGCGCGCTCGGACGCTGTCGACATGGGGCTGGCCTTCCGTCTGGGTGGTCCCGACGATACCGGGCGCGCCCGGCGCGGCGCAGGGGGAGCGACCGGTCGGACTGTGCGGATCTCGCCCCGCCCGTGCCGGAACGTTCGCTCGTCAGGCGAAGGACGGCGGCGGGATCGTGGGCTCGATCGGCGCGGGGAAGGTCGGCTCGTCCGGGGTGGGCACCGTCGGCTCCTGCGGCGTGGGTGCGGCCGGCTCGGAGGGGATCGGGAACGTCGGCTCGTCGGGCGTCGGCGTCGGCTCCTGCGGGACAGGCGCGGCGGGGGGCTCGGGGGTTGCGGGGATGCCGGGAACCGGCGACGGGTCGGGGGTACCGGGGAAGGAGGGATCGCTCATACGACCACCGTGCCCCGGGCGGCCTCCCTATGCACCGCCGTTGACCCCGAGCAGAGTTGGGTGTAACCGACCGGTCACTAAGTTGCGAGCGGCAACATTCCTTGACAGTGTCGACATGACGATGACGTACGAGAACGAGGCGAGCAGACGTGACAGAGGCGACGGCATGACCCGCAAGGCGCTGGTGGTGCGGGGCGGATGGGAAGGCCACCAGCCGGTGGAGACGACCGACCTCTTCATCCCCTTCCTGGAGGACAACGGGTTCGACGTGCGCGTGGAGGCCTCGAACGAGATCTACGCCGATGCCGAGGTGATGGCCGAGGTCGACCTCGTCCTGCAGTCCGTGACGATGTCGGAGATCTCGCGCGAGGCGTTCGCCGGCCTGCGCGCGGCAGTCGAAGCCGGCACCGGGTTCGCCGGCTGGCACGGCGGCATCGCCGATTCGTACCGCAACACGTCCGACTACCTGCAGCTCGTCGGTGGACAGTTCGCCACCCACCCGGCGCGGGAGCCCTCCGAGCGCCCTGGTGATCAGACCGACAACTATCTCCGGTACACGGTCGAGGTCACCGAGCTCGGTCGCACGCACGAGATCATGGCCGGCATCTCGGACTTCGAACTCGACACCGAGCAGTACTGGGTGCTGCACGACGACCTGATCGACGTGCTCGCGACCACGACGCACCCCACCCAGCCGTACCACCCGTGGCATCGTCCGATCGTGTCGCCCGCCGTCTGGACCCGCCTGTGGGGCGACGGTCGCGTTTTCGTCAGCACGCCCGGCCACAGTGTCGACGTGCTCGAGGACGTCAACGTGCGCACGATCATCGAGCGCGGCCTGCTGTGGGCGGCCCGCCCGTGAACGACCACCGCATCGGCATCGTCGGCCTCGGTGTCATCTCCCGGGCCTACCTCGACACCCTGTCGGGAGCCGCGGGCGTGCGCATCACCGCGGTCGCGGACCTCGACGCGCAGCGCGCGGCCGACGTGGCGGAGACGCTGCCGGACGCCCGCGCCCTGACTCCCGCCGAGCTCTACGCCGACCCCGAGGTCGACACCGTGCTCAACCTGACGATCCCCGCCGCCCACGAAGAGGTCGCGCTCGCGGCGATCGCGGCCGGCAAGGACGTCTACGGCGAGAAGCCGCTGACCGCGACGATCGACGCTGCGCGCGCCGTCGTGTCGGCCGCCGAGGCATCGGGGCGCCGTCTCGGCTGCGCGCCCGACACCGTACTGGGCACCGGTGTGCAGACCGCACGGGCGGCGGTCGAGGCGGGTCTCATCGGACAGCCCGTGTCGGCGACGGCGACGTGGCTGTCGCGCGGCCACGAGGCGTGGCATCCGCACCCCGATTTCTACTACCGCGAAGGCGGCGGGCCCCTGCTCGACATGGGGCCGTACTACCTCACCGCTCTCGTTCAGCTGCTCGGGCCGGTCGCATGGGTGCAGGGGGCGAGCAGTCGCGCCCGCGACAGCCGTGTGATCGGCTCGGGTCCTCGTGCCGGGGAGTCCATCCCCGTCGAGGTCGACACGCATGTCACGGGCGTCCTCGGTCACGTCGGAGGCGCCCTGTCGACCGTCACGTTCAGCTTCGACGCGTTCGCCACGAGCGCCGAACCGATCGAGGTGCACGGCGTCGAGGGCATGCTGGTGCTGCCGGATCCGAACCACTTCTCGGGCTCGGTGCACCTGAGGCGCGAGGGATCGAACGATATCGATGAACTGCCCGTGAGCGCCGGCTACGAAGACGCGGCGCGCGGTGTGGGCCTCTTGGATTTCGTCGCGGGCGACGACCGCGCATCAGGGGAGGTTGCGCTGCACGTGCTCGACATCATGACGTCGCTGCTCGTCTCCGCCGACCGGGGTGCGCGCGTGGAGCTCTCCTCGACGGCGACCGTTCCGGCTCTCGTGCCGCTCACGAGCAGGGCGCAGTGGCACGGGGGAGCCCAGGCCTGAGTCCGCGCGGGGTCGCGCGCGATGGCGCGCGACCCGTGCCGGATCAGCCAGCCGCGACCGCGCGGAGGACCGACGCCCGCGCGAGGCGAGGATCATCGAGACCGACCTCGTGGACGCCGCCGGTGATGACGAGGGACGAGGTCGTCTCGCGCTCCGCGCAGGACGGGCCGACCCAGAGGGTGATGTCGCCGGGCTCGACGATGCGGCGTCCCTCTCTGCCGGTGAAGGCGAGCCGCTGCGTCGGAACCTCGAAGCGCACGACCGCCTCTTCGCCGGCCTCGAGGGGCACGCGCTGGAACGCGAGCAGCTGTGCGACGGGACGCGTGATGCTTGCGACCTCGTCGCGGGCGTACAGCTGCACGAGGTCGGCGGCGACGCGATCGCCGGTGTTGCGCACGCGCACCGTCGCGACGAAGGATCCGCCGGCTTCGACGACGGGGTCGACCTCGAGTCCCTCGTGCACGAACGTCGTGTACGTCAGGCCGTGACCGAAGGGCAGCGGCGGATCGGCGTCGGCGCTGGTCACGTCGGACGTGCCGCCGAGCGTCGGATGCAGGTACGAGTAGGGCTGAGCGCCGTCTGACCGCGGAAGCGACACCGGGAGGTGTCCGGACGGCGCCACGTCGCCGGACAGGACGGAGGCGATCGCCGGACCGCCCTCCTCTCCGGGGAAGAAGGCCTGCAGGACGGCTGCGGGGCGCGCCGGCCCGGCAGTCGTCGTCGACGGCGTCGTCCGGCTGACGGCGCCGAGCCCGGCGACCGCCCCGCCGTTCGTGACGCGCTCGGGCAGAGCCCAGCCGATCGCGTAGGGGCGCCCGGTCAGCAGCACGAGGACGACCGGCGTCCCCGTCGCGCACACGGCCTCGACGAGCTCGCGCTGCACGCCGGGGAGCTCGAGCGATTCGACGTCGTTGCCCTCGCCGACCGTCCCGCGACCGAAGAGCCCCGCGCGGTCGCCGACCACGACGACGGCGATGTCGGCCGCCTCGGCCGCCCGGACCGCCGCGGGGATGCGCGATCGGTCCGCGCCCTCGACGTCGCAGCCCACCTCGTGCACGATCTCGGCGTCGGGGATCGCGGCGCGCAGAGCATCCCGGACGGTGGGCAGGGCGATGCCGGCGGGCTTGTCCGGGTGATGCGCCAAGACGTGGTTCACGAACGAGTAGCACCCCATGAGCGCCTCGGAGCTGTCGGCGTTCGGTCCGATGAGCGCGATCGCCCCCGCACGGTCCGGTCCCAGCGGAAGGGTGCCGTCGTTGCTGAGCAGGACGAGCGACTCCTCGGCGAGTCTGCGAGCGAGCGCGCGGTGCGCGGGCGAGTCGAGGTCGACACGGACCGGCGGATTCTCGAACGTGGCGTCGAGCAGGCCGAGGTCCTCCTTCTGCGTGAGCACGCGCGCGACCGCACGGTCGAGGACGCCCTCGTCGAGAGCACCGCCTCGAACCAGCTCGGCGAGGTGCGTGTAGGCGTCCGCCCCCGGCAGCTCCACGTCGATGCCCGCCACGATCGCCTGCCGGGCCGCCTGCGCGCGGTCCGCCGCGACCTGGTGCATCGTCTCGAGGAACGCGATCGCGAAGTAGTCCGATACGACCACGCCCTCGAAGCCCCACTCCTCGCGGAGGACCTCGGTGAGGTAGCGGGTCGTCGCGGCGACGGGCAGGCCGTCGATCTCGGCGTACGAGTTCATGACGCTGCGCACCCCGCCCTCGCGCACGGCCATCTCGAACGGCGGCAGGAGGACGTCGGCGATCTCGCGGGGTCCGGCATGCACCGGTGCGTGGTTGCGCCCCGCCTGCGACGCCGAGTACCCCACGAAGTGCTTGAGGGTGGCATGCACGCCCTCGCCCTGCAGCCCGCGCACGTAGGCGGTGCCGATGACCCCGACGAGGTAGGGGTCCTCGCCGATGCACTCGTCCACGCGTCCCCAGCGCGGATCGCGGATCACGTCGAGCACGGGTGCGAGGCCCTGGTGGATGCCCAGTTCTCGCATGGACCGGCCGACCGCGGCCGCGACGTCCTGCACGAGCTCGGGGTCGAACGACGCCCCCCACCCGAGGGGAGTGGGGAACGTCGCGGCCTTCCAGGCGGCGAGGCCGGTGAGGCATTCCTCGTGCACGATCGCCGGGATGCCCAGCCGTGTGTGCTCGGTGAGGCGCTTCTGCTCCGACCACAGCCAGGCCGCCCGTTCCGCCGGGTCCACCGGCCTCGTGCCGTAGACGCGCGTGAGCTGGCCGATGCCGTGCGCCGTGGCCTCTTCGTAGCGCGCCGACGTCTGCATCTCGCCCGCCATGGGCGCCACCACCTCGTCACCCTGGTCGACCCAGAAGCCCACGAGCTGGGCCTGCTTCTCTTCGAGGGTCATCTCGTCGAGCAGGTCGCGGACGCGCGCCGACAGCGCTGCGGAGTCGTCTGATTTCACGTGAACTCTTTCTTGAGCATCGGATGCCGCGGCATCCGGATCGATCAGCCCTTGACGGCGCCCGTCAGCCCGCCGACGATGCGGCGCTCGAACAGGCTGAAGAAGACGAGGGCGGGGATCATGGACAGCGAAGTGAACGCGAGCACCCGCGCGGTGTCGACGGAGTACTGCGACGCGAACGCCTGCGTGCCCAGCGGCAGCGTGAACGACCCCTCGTTGTTGAGGATGAACAGGGGCAGCATGTAGCTGTTCCAGCTGCCGATGAACGCCAGGATCCCGACCGTGATCACGCCCGGCACCGCGAGCGGGATGACCATGCGCCAGAAGAAGCCGAGTCGGCTGCAGCCGTCGATGGCGGCGGCCTCCTGCAACTCGTTCGGGATGGCGGCGAGGAACGGCACCAGGATGATGATCGTGATCGGCAGCGCGAACGCGATCTGGGGCAGGATCACGCCCAGCAGCGAGTTCATCAGACCGAGGCTGCGCACCAGGATGTACAGCGGGGTGATCGCGACGGTCATGGGGAACATGAGTCCGGCGGCGAACAGGGCGTAGATGAGCCCGCGCCCTCGGAACGAGTATCGCGAGAGGGCGAAGGCCGCCATGAGCCCCAGGGCGACGACCAGCAGGGTCGTGGTCACGGCGGCGATCGCCGAGTTGCCGACCTGCTGCCAGAACACCGGGCTCGTGAGGACGTCGGAGTAGTTCTGCCACTGCCATTGCGACGGGAGGCCGGCGGGGTCGAGGGTGATCTCGGAGTTGGAGCGGAAGCCCCCCAGGATGATGTAGGCGACCGGGGCGAGCATCAGCCCGATGAGCAGGAGCGCGACGAAGTAGATGAGCAGTCCACCGCCGCGCCGCGGTGCGGGCGAAGGCGTGCGGCGCAGGGGCCGGGGCGGGGCGAGAGTGGTGGTGGCCATCAGACCTTCCCTCCGGTGAGCGCACCGGCGGTGTCGCGTTTGAGCAGGAAGCGCTGGTACAGCAGCGCCACGGCGAGCGAGATGAGGAACATCACGACCGCGACGGCATTGCCGTAGCCGTAGCTGCCGGCGTTGCGTCCGTTGGCGACCATGTAGGTGGCCATCGTGGAGGTGCCCGCGGTTGACGCCACGTACTGCCCCCAGATGATCCAGACGAGGTCGAACAGCTGCAGCGAGCCGATGATCGACAGGAACGCCCAGATGCGGATCGTCGGGCCGAGCAGCGGCAGCACGATGTGACGCTGGATCTGCCAGTACGACGCCCCGTCGATCGCGGCGGCCTCGGCGAGCTCCTCGGGGATGCCCTGGAGTCCCGCGAGGAAGAGGATGACGGCGAAGCCGATGTACTTCCACGTGATGATGACCATCAGCGTCCAGATGGCGATCGCCGGGTCGGAGAGCCAGTCGTTGGCGAGGGAGCCGAGGCCGATCCGCTCGAGAAGCCCGTTCAGCGCCCCGTTCGACTGCAGCATGAGGCTCCAGCCGATGCCGACGACGACCTCGGAGATCACGTACGGCACGAAGATGAGCACGCGGATGACGGACTGGAACCGCATCTTGCGGTTCAGCAGGAGCGCGAGCGCCAGGGCGACCGGTCCCTGCAGGACCAGCGACATGGCGGCGATGAAGACGTTGTGCCCGAGCGCCTCGTGGAACGACGGGTCGGTGAGGATGACGATGTAGTTGCGCAGTCCGACGAAGTCGACGGCGGGGCCGTAGCCCGACCAGCTGAAGAATCCGTAGTACGCCGCCATCGCGACCGGGAAGATCACGAACGCCAGGAAGACGACGAGCGCGGGCCCGATCAGGATCACGAGCTCGAGACGGGGGCCCCCGCCGCCGTGTCGACGTCGGCCGGGCGGCCTTCGGTCCGGGCCGGGAGGCCCCGACGGGGGCAGCGTCCGAACGCT
>JBEVLS010000144.1:0-8277 GCA_040509015.1 Microbacterium sp. | reverse complement strand
ACCTCAACCACGTGCGCAAGGCCGAGCACGTCAACGACGAGGTGATCGCCTTCGAGTCCGAGGACACCGATCGCAAGATCGCACTCGAGGTCGCCATGCAGTGGACGACGAGCTACACCGAGAACGTCTTCACGTACGCCAACACGATCAACACGCACGAGGGCGGCACGCACGAAGAGGGTTTCCGTGCTGCGCTGACGACCCTCGTGAACAAGTACGCGCGCGCCAAGGGGCTCCTCAAGGAGAAGGACGAGAACCTTTCGGGCGACGACGTGCGCGAGGGACTCACCGCGGTCATCTCGGTGAAGCTCTCCGAGCCGCAGTTCGAGGGGCAGACCAAGACCAAGCTCGGCAACACCGAGGCGAAGGCGTTCGTGCAGAAGGTCGTCGGCGATCAGCTCGGCGACTGGTTCGATCGCAATCCCGATCAGGCCAAGCGCGTCATCTCGAAATCGATCGACGCCGCCACCGCGCGACTCGCCGCCCGCAAGGCGCGCGAGACGGCGCGGCGCAAGAGCGTCTTCGAGAGCGCCGCGATGCCCGACAAGCTCAAGGACTGCACGAGCAAGGACCCCTCGATCAGCGAGATCTTCCTCGTCGAGGGTGACTCCGCCGGAGGATCGGCCGTCCAGGGTCGCGATCCGCACACCCAGGCGATCCTGGCCCTGCGCGGCAAGATCCTCAACGTCGAGCGCGCTCGCCTCGACCGGGCCCTGGGCAACAAGGAAGTCCAGGCGATGATCCAGGCCTTCGGCACGGGCATCGGCGAAGAGTTCAACATCGAGAAGGCGCGCTATCACAAGATCGTCCTGATGGCCGATGCCGACGTCGACGGCCAGCACATCACGACGCTGCTGCTGACCCTCCTGTTCCGCTACATGCGCGGGCTCATCGAGGCCGGCTTCGTCTACCTCGCCCAGCCGCCGCTGTACCGACTCAAGTGGAGCAACTCGGCGCACGAGTACGTCTACAGCGATCGCGAGCGCGACGGGCTGCTCGCCGAAGGACTCGCCGCGGGCAAGCGGATCCCGAAGGACAGCGGCATCCAGCGCTACAAGGGTCTCGGCGAGATGAACGCGAAGGAGCTGTGGGAGACGACCATGGATCCCGAGACGCGCACCCTGCGACAGGTGACGATCGACGACGCGGCCGCGGCGGACGAGATCTTCACGATCCTGATGGGCGAAGACGTCGAATCGCGGCGCGGGTTCATCCAGCGCAACGCCAAGGATGTCCGCTTCCTCGACATCTGACGCTCCGACGACACGTCGACAAGCTCAGCGCAGCGCCCGTAGCGACAGAACACAAGAACTGAGAGAACATGGCTGACGACACTTCGACCGGCTCAGCGACCGGCCCCGCAGCTCCCGAGCACAACCACGGTCACATCGACCAGGTCGACCTGCAGTCCGAGATGCAGCGCAGCTATCTCGACTACGCGATGAGCGTCATCGTCGGTCGTGCGCTCCCGCGCGTCGAAGACGGACTGAAGCCCGTGCACCGACGTGTGATCTACGGCATGTACGACGGCGGCTTCCGGCCCGACAAGTCGTTCTCGAAGTGCGCCCGTGTCGTCGGCGAGGTGATGGGCCACTACCACCCGCACGGTGACTCGCCGATCTACGACGCCCTCGTCCGTCTCGTGCAGCCGTGGTCGCTGCGCTACCCCCTGGCGCAGGGTCAGGGCAACTTCGGTTCTCCCGGCAACCAGGGCGCGGCCGCGCCGCGTTACACCGAGACCAAGATGGCCCAGCTCGCGCTCGAGATGGTGCGCGACATCGAAGAAGACACCGTCGACTTCCAGGACAACTACGACGGTCAGACGCAGGAGCCCGTCGTGCTCCCCGCCCGATTCCCGAACCTCCTCGTGAACGGGTCGGTCGGCATCGCGGTCGGCATGGCCACCAACATCCCGCCGCACAATCTGCGCGAGGTCTCGAACGGCGCTCTCTGGGCGCTCGAGAACCCGGATGCCACGCGCGAAGAGCTGCTCGAGGCGCTCATGGAGCGCATTCCCGGCCCCGACTTCCCGACCCACGCGCAGATCCTCGGCACGAAGGGCATCAAGGAGGCCTACCGCACGGGCCGCGGCTCGATCACGATGCGCGCGGTGGTGAACATCGAGGAGATCCAGGGCCGTACGTGCCTCGTGATCACCGAGCTGCCGTACCAGGTCAACCCCGACAACGTCGCGGTCAAGATCAGCGACCTCGCCCGCGAGGGGAAGATCTCGGGCATCGCCGACATCCGTGACGAGACCTCCGATCGCACCGGCCAGCGGCTCGTCATCGTCCTCAAGCGCGACGCCGTCGCCAAGGTCGTGCTGAACAACCTGTACAAGCACACCCAGCTGCAGGAGAACTTCGGCGCGAACATGCTCGCGATCGTCGACGGCGTGCCGCGCACGCTGCCGCTCGACGGTTTCATCAGCCACTGGGTCGATCACCAGATCAACGTCATCGTGCGCCGCACGCGGTTCCGTCTGCGCAAGGCCGAAGAGCGCATGCACATCCTGCGCGGATACCTCAAGGCGCTCGATGCTCTCGACGAGGTCATCGCCCTCATCCGCCGCTCCCCCACGGTCGACGACGCGCGCCAGGGCCTGAAGGCCCTGCTCGAGATCGACGACATCCAGGCCGATGCGATCCTCCAGATGCAGCTGCGCCGCCTCGCAGCGCTCGAGCGTCAGAAGATCATCGACGAGGCGACCGAGCTCGAGACCCAGATCGCGGATTTCCAGGCGATCCTGGCGGACCCGACGCGTCAGCGCACGATCATCCGAGACGAGCTCACCGAGATCGTCGCCCGCTTCGGCGACGACCGCCGCACCGAGATCCTCCACGGCTACGGCGGCGACATGTCGGTCGAAGACCTGATCCCCGAGGAGGAGATGGTCGTCACCGTCACGCGCGACGGTTACATCAAGCGCACGCGCAGCGACAACTATCGCTCGCAGCACCGAGGCGGCAAGGGCGTCAAGGGCGCGCAGCTTCGTGCCGACGACGTCGTGGAGCACTTCTTCGTCACCACGACGCACCACTGGCTGCTGTTCTTCACGACCAAGGGCCGTGTCTACCGCGCCAAGACCTACGAGGTCGTCGAGGCCGGTCGTGACGCGAAGGGCCAGCATGTCGCCAACCTCCTCGCCCTGCAGCCCGGCGAGGAGATCGCTCAGATCCTCGACATCCGCGACTATCAGGTCGCGACCTATCTCGTGCTCGCCACCCGAGGCGGTCTCGTCAAGAAGACGCGCCTCGAGGAGTACGACACCAACCGCCAGGGCGGCATCATCGCGATCAAGCTCCGCGGCGACGCCACGGACGACGGCGCCGAGGACGAGGATCCGGGCGACGGCTCGGACGAGCTCGTCAGTGCGCTGCTCGTCGACGAGGGCGACGACATCCTCCTGATCAGCCGACTGGGCATGTCCCTGCGGTTCTCGGCGACGGATGAGACTCTCCGCCCGATGGGCCGGTCGACCTCCGGTGTGAAGGGAATGTCCTTCCGTCCGGACGACAGCCTGCTGTCCGCATCGGTGGCCGACGACGGCGCCTTCGTCTTCGTCGTGACCGAGGGCGGCTACGCCAAGCGCACGGAAGTCGACCAGTATCGACTCCAGGGTCGCGGCGGTCTGGGCATCAAGGTGGCCAAGCTCAACGAGGACCGAGGGGTGCTCGCGGGTGGTCTGATCGTCGCGGAGGACGACGAGGTCCTGGTGGTTCTTGCCAGCGGCAAGGTGGTACGCTCTGCCGTGGCCGAGGTCCCAGCCAAGGGTCGCGACACCATGGGTGTCGTGTTCGCCCGCCCCGATGACGACGATCGCATCCTCGCGATCGCCCGCAACGGCGAGCGGGGCCTCGCCGAGACCGCTGAGGCCGTCGAAGCGGCGCCCGAATCCGTCGATGGAACCGACGCCTCGCCCGATACCCCCGAAGAGAGTGTTGACGCATGAGTACGGTAGCCGACAAGCTCGCGAAGAAATCCACCCACAAGTCCAGCGCCAAGCAGGTGCGCCTGCGCCTGGTCTACGTCGACTTCTGGTCGGCCGTGAAGCTGTCCTTCCTCGCCGCCATCGCGGTCGCGGTCGTCACCGTGGTCTCGCTGGTGCTGGTGTACCTCGTCGTCCAGACGACGGGGCTCATCGCCGAGGCCGACAAGTTCTTCGCGGGCTTCTCGGACGGCAGCTTCCTCCTGTCGACGTTCGTGAGCCTCCCCCAGGTGCTCGCCTTCGCGGCAGTGGTCGCGATCCTCAACCTGGTGGTCGTCACGGTGCTCGGCGCCGTCATGGCCGGCATCTACAACCTCGCCGTGAAGGTGACGGGCGGCCTGCTCGTCGGCTTCACATCGAACTGACTTCCCACGACGGAGCCCGATTCGAGAAAACCTCTCGCGTCGGGTAAAGTCTTGGAGGTTGACGGCGCGCAAGTGCGGTCACAACGGGGCTATAGCTCAGGCGGTTAGAGCGCTTCACTGATAATGAAGAGGTCCCAGGTTCAAGTCCTGGTAGCCCCACAAAAAGCCCCGGGGCCTTAGCTCAGTTGGTAGAGCGCCTGCTTTGCAAGCAGGATGTCAGGAGTTCGAATCTCCTAGGCTCCACAGCACGAAGGACCGCCCGCAAGGGCGGTCCTTTTGCGTGCGCGCTCCAGACGCACGTCTATACCGCCGGTTAGGGTGAGGTATGGACATGCGGGTCGCGGCCTACGCGATCATCGTCGATGCGGATGACCGCATTCTTCTCGCTCACTGGATCGACGGTCGCCGCGCAGCGTGGACGCTGCCCGGCGGTGGGCTGGAGCCGGGCGAGGATCCGGAGAAGGCCGTCCGTCGCGAGGTGAAGGAAGAGACGGGCTACCGTGTCGTCGTGGACGAGCTGCTCGGCATCCATTCCCGCGTCATTCCGTCAGGGCAGCGCATCACCGAGACGGCCTCGCCGCTGCACACCCTGCGCATCGTCTATCGGGCGCACATCACGGGCGGACGGCTGCGGAACGAGACCGACGGGTCGACCGACAGGGCGGACTGGTTCGCCCGACCGGCGGTGCGGACGCTTCAGCGCGTCAAGCTGGTCGACATCGGGCTCAAGATGGCGGGCGTCCTCTGACGGATGCGGTTACGCCGCGTCCTGCGAGATGTCGGCGACGGTGGCGCCATAGGCCGCGATGAGATCGTCGGCATCCACGAACAGGCTGTAGCCGTGGGCGCCGGCGCCCATCGCGATCCGACGACCCACGATGCTCTCGTCCGCGAAGATCGGCCAGTCGCCGTCCGCGCCGATCGGCACGATCGTGCCTCGCTCGTATCCCGTGGCCGCAAGGGCGACGTCGGCCTCGGGGAGCCGCAGTTTGTTGACCCCGACGACGGCACGCAGCTTGGGCCACGAGATCGCCTTGTCACCGGGGATCAGGGCGAACAGGAACGTGTCGTCGCTCCGCTTGACGACCAGCGTCTTGACGATGTCCGCGGGCTGCAGGCCCAGCAGCGCGGCGGCTTCGGCGAGGCTGCCGGCCTGCGGGCGCTCCCGGATCTCGATCGCGAGCGCACGCGCCGAAGCGGCATCCTGCACTCGCAGGATGCCGCTCGGTTCCGCTTCGTTCACGCGTATCAGGCGTCGGGTGCGCTCAGCGGGTCGTCCGCGACCCAGAGCTCGTCGTCTGCGCGAAGGGTCTGCCACGCGGCGTAGAGCACACCGGCAGCGGCGGCGACACCGAGGATGATGGCGATGACGCCACCGGCGCCGATGCCCGACTTCTTCGACGTGGGAATCGCACCCGAGAGCCGGCGCGACACGTCCTTCGCGTACTTGTCTGCCTTCTTGGAGTACTTGCCGGCGTCAGGGAGCGAGAAGCCCCTGCCCGCTGCGAGGCGTGCGCGCGTCTCGTTGGCGGCATCCCATGCCGACAGTGCCGAGCCGACGACAGCGCCGGCGGTCGGGACGACGTTCTTCTCGAGCACGTGCTTCGACGCCTTGACGCCGCGATCGACGTACGGCGCGGCGTACCGCTCGTAGGTGGCCGCGACCTGCGGGCCGACCTGCTCGCGGCTGAAGTTGCCGAGCTGCTTGCCTGCTTCGCGGGCGACGTTGGCCGCCTCGCCTACGAGCACCTGCTGCGACTCCCACAGCGCATTGGCCTGGGACTGAAGCTTGCGGAGTTCCTTCTTGCGCTTGCGGCTGAGGCTCACGATGGCCCTCCCTCTCAACGGGGTCGGTGGTTCCTTCATCTTGCCAGACCGGACCGGTGGCGAGAGGCAGGGTTGAAAAGAACTCTGCGAGAATGTACAGCATGACGATTCCCACTGCTGTCGCCACGATCCACACCAACCACGGCGACATCGTCGTGAACCTCTTCGGCGACCACGCCCCGCGCACGGTCAAGAACTTCGTCGGCCTCTCCGACGGCTCGGGCGCCTGGACCGATCCCGCCACCGGCAAGCCGGGTGACGGGCCGCTCTACAAGGACGTCATCTTCCACCGCATCATCCCGAACTTCATGATCCAGGGCGGCGACCCGCTCGGACAGGGCGTCGGCGGTCCCGGCTACAACTTCGACGACGAGATCAACGGCGAGCTGAACTTCAACGACCCCTACAAGCTCGCGATGGCCAACGCCGGCCTGCGCCGTAACGCCATCACCGGCAAGGCCGAGGGCATGAACGGCTCGCAGTTCTTCATCACCACAGACCCGACTCCGTGGCTGCAGGGCAAGCACACGATCTTCGGCGAGGTGGCTGATGCCGCCTCCCGTGAGGTCGTCGACACGCTCGCCGCCGTGCCCACCGGCGCGGGAGACCGGCCGATCGAGCCCGTCGTGCTGCAGTCGATCGACATCGTGGCCGTCTAGGGCGTACTGCTCCTTGACTACCGCCGAGTTCCGCCACAACAGCGACAACTTCTGCTATCGGCATCCTGACCGGCAGAGCTTCGTCCTCTGCCAGCGGTGTCTGCGCACGATCTGCCCCGAGTGCCAGACGCAGGCGGCGGTCGGGGTCATCTGCCCTGAGTGCCTCCGAGACCAGCAGAAGGCGCAGACACCCGCGCAGGTGAAAGCGCAGCGACGGTGGGGCCGTTCGCGGGTGCGGGCGGTCACGGCATCCGATTCCCGTCCGCTCATGACGTACGGGATCATCCTGGTGACGGCAGTCGTCTACCTGACGCAGCTCATCCCGGGCTCGCCGGTGCAGCAGTGGCTCGCACTGAACAGCGCGTACCTGATCCCCTCGCTCGGCGTCGGGTTCCAGCCGTGGCGCCTGTTCACGGTGCTCCTCGTGCACTCGAGCTTCTGGCACGTCGGCCTGAACATGCTCGCGCTCTTCATGATCGGGCGCAGCCTCGAGCCGCTGCTCGGGCGGTGGCGCTTCCTCGCGCTGTACCTGATCAGCGGGCTGGGCGGATCGGTGGCCGTCGCCCTCCTCGATCCCGGTCAGTGGGTCGTGGGCGCCTCGGGCGCGATCTTCGGGCTGTTCGGCGCCCTGTTGGTGATCGGCCGCCACATCGGTGCGAACGTCACCGGCATCGCGATCATCATCGCGATCAACTTCGCGTTCCCGTTCGTGCAGGGGCTGATGGCCGGGTCGCTCGCCGCGGTGCAGATCTCGTGGCAGGCGCACCTCGGCGGACTCATCGCCGGCGCGGCCGCGGGGTTCATCTACGCCCGAACCCGTTCCGTGCGACGGCGACGGCTCCAGGTGATCCTGCTCGTCGCACTGACGGTCGCGCTGCTCGCGCTTCTCATCATCCCCGCGGCGCTGTACGCCTGAGGTATCGGGCCGCGCTTCGCCTCGAGTTATCCACAGGTCTATCCCCACCTGGGGATGAATCACACCCGTGTAGTTCGTCGATCCGAGGACCGAGCGCCGAGAGCTATCGCCAGCGCGTCGTCATCAAGAACCCGATGAACGCGATTCCGAAGCCGATCACGAGATTCCAGGCATCGATGCCGGGAATCGGGTACTGCATGCCGCTGAGGTAGAAGACCAGCACCCAGACGAGTCCGACGAGCATGAGCCCGATCATGATCGGCTTGAACCACACCGGGTTGGGTGCGGCCTCGCCCTCGCTGCGCTCGATGAGCGGATCGTCGCTCTTTGCTGACCGTGCCATGCGCGCCATTCTACCCGGCACCCGCCCTTTCCACCGGCCGGTCCGCTGACAGCGCGATCACAGCGGTCATCAGTAGAATTCGGGGTGTGACGGATGTGAGGGATCAGGTGGATGCCGCGGCTCAGCCGACCCGCCGTCGATCCCGTCCGCCCCGGCGCCGCGCATCCTTCTTCGGCGTC
>JBEVLS010000143.1:0-11614 GCA_040509015.1 Microbacterium sp. | reverse complement strand
GTGATCGTGTCGTCGCCCTTTCCGGTGCCGTGGTTGTTCTTCCAGCCGAGGCCCTGCTGCTCGAGGCCGGCGGCCTCGGGGTTGTCCTCGACGTTCGTGTCGGGCGCGGCGCCGTGGGTCTTGCCGAACGTGTGTCCGCCGGCGATGAGCGCCACGGTCTCTTCGTCGTTCATGCCCATGCGGCCGAACGTCTCACGGATGTCGCGCGCCGAGGCCAGCGGGTCGGGGTTGCCGTTGGGGCCTTCGGGGTTGACGTAGATGAGGCCCATCTGCACCGCGGCGAGAGGCTTCTCGAGGTCGCGGTCGCCCTTGTAGCGCTCGTCGCCGAGCCACGTCGTCTCAGGACCCCAGTACACGTCGTCGTCCGGCTCCCACACATCGGGGCGACCGCCGCCGAACCCGAAGGTCTGGAAGCCCATCGACTCGAGCGCGACGTTGCCCGCGAGGATCATCAGATCGGCCCACGACAGGTTCTGGCCGTACTTCTTCTTGACCGGCCACAGGATGCGACGCGCCTTGTCGAGGCTGACGTTGTCGGGCCAGCTGTTGAGCGGCGCGAAGCGCTGCTGTCCGGCGCCGCCGCCGCCGCGCCCATCGGTCGCGCGGTACGTGCCCGCGGAGTGCCAGGCCATGCGGATCATGAGCGGACCGTAGTGACCGAAGTCGGCGGGCCACCAGTCCTGGCTCGTGGTCAGCGTGTCGGCGATGTCGGCCTTGACAGCGGCGAGGTCGAGCGCCTCGAACGCCGCCTTGTAGTCGAAGTCCTCGCCGAGCGGGTTCCGCACGGCGGGGTTCTTCGCGAGGATCTTGAGGTTCAGCTGGTTCGGCCACCACACACGGTTGGCGGACCCCGTGGTGGGGTGGGGCTGCGCGTGCACGACGGGGCACGTGGCATCATCCGGGTTGGGATCGGGGCGCGTCTCGCCGTCCTCGCGCTCGTCGACGGGCGTGTCGATGTCGGTGACGGACTGGTCGATGCCGGTCGGGTCGTTGCCGATCCCCGTCGTCGTGTCGTCGATGTCGCTCATGGTCTTTCCTTCCTCGTGGGCTGGCAGGTGGAGTTCAGTGGTCGTCGGATGCCGCGGCGGCGCACCGCGGACAGGTGCCCCAGTAGGTCACCTCGGCGGCGTGCACGGCGAAGCCGTGGGTGCTCGACGGGGTGAGGCACGGCGCCTCGCCGACAGCGCAGTCGACGTCTTCGACCGCTCCGCACCCGGTGCAGATGAGGTGATGGTGGTTGTCGTCGACCCGCAGTTCGAACAGACCGGGGCGACCGGCCGGCTCGATGCGGCGCACGAGGCCGGCGTCGGCGAAGTCGCCGAGCGCGTTGTAGACCGACTGCAGGCTCGTGTGGGGCACCGACGCGACGACGAGCTGGAAGACCGCGTCTGCGCTCGCGTGCGCCTGGACGCGAAGTGCTTCGACGACCGCGCGGCGGGGCTCTGTCACGCGAAGTCCCGCACGGCGGATGAGCTCGCCGGCATCCGTCTCATGAAGATCTGCGACGGAGGTCATGTCTCCAGCGTAGCGGTCTCTTTTGAACTACTCAAAAATAGATCAGCCCGCGACGAGCGTCGGCGTCCCCGACTCGTACTCGGTCAGATCGCCCGTCTCGCCGAGGCGGTGGGCGCGACCGCCGACGACCACCATGTAGAAGATGAACGCCGCGAGCGCGAGGGCGCCGATGCCGATCTTGACCGCCCACGGCCAGGGCTGCGCGGTGACGAAGCCCTCGATGAGTCCGGCGACGGCGAGGGCGAGGACGAGCCCGATCGCGATCGTCGCGAGTGATCGGCCGGCCGCTGCGAGCGCCTCGCCGCGCGTACGGCGTCCGGGAGCGACCCAGGCCCAGAAGATGTGGAGTCCGGCGGCGCCGGCGACGAAGATGCAGGTCATCTCGAGCAGCCCGTGCGGGAGGATGAAGAGCAGGAACACGTCACCGCGGTCGAACGCCAGCATGATGGCCGCGGCCGTGCCGATCCCGACGGCGTTCTGCACGAGCACCATGAGCGGCCAGATCCCCGTGATCCCGAACAGCACGCACTGCGCGGCGATCCACGCGTTGTTGGTCCAGACCGTCCCGGCGAACACGGCCGCGGGGTTCTCGCTGTAGTACTCGGTGAACTGGCTCTCGGCGTAGTACTCCAGCTGCAGCTGAGGACCGAGCGTCGCCACGAGGGCGGGGTCGCCCGAGATCCAGAAGGCGACCAGGGCGGCGACCAGCACGAAGACGACGGCGATCGTCAGGGTCGTCCACCGCACGCGGTAGAGCGCGGCCGGCAGCTGCAGGGTGAAGAAGCGCGGGATCTGGCGCAGCACGTTCTCGGGGGCGCCCGTGAGGCGCAGGCGAGCCCGCGCGAGGATCGTCGACACGTGATCGCCCTGCGGCGTGCGGCCGGCCGACGTCTTCAGGTCGGCGAGATCAGCGGATGCCGCCTGATAGCGGCCGACCAGCTCGTCGACCTCGGCGCCGCTCAGACGCCGCGCCCGCCCGAGGGCGTCGAGGCGGGCCCACTCGTCCTGACGCGCTGCGGTGAGGGCGTCCAGATCCATGGTGGGGTTAACTGTACGCATGCCGACCGCCGGAGCGCCCGCCCCCGCCCGGATCATCACGATCCACCAGGACGAGATCCTCACCGGTGAGGCGGTCGCCCTCGATGTGCAGCCGGTCGGGTTCTTCCTGCGGGCCGTCGGAACCCTGATCGACGTCGTCCTCGGCGTGATCCTCTTCGTCGTGTTCGCCCTGGTCGCGACCTACCTGTTCGGGCTCGACATCCTCGGCGAATCCTCTGCTCGCATCGTCACGATCACGATGCTCGTGGTGATCATGGTCGTCGTCCCGACGGCGGTCGAGACGTTCACGCGCGGTCGAAGCCTCGGCAAGCTCGCCGTCGGCGGGCGGATCGTGCGCGCCGACGGCGGCGCGTCGGGCTTCCGGCAGGCGTTCATCCGCGCCCTCGTGGGGGTGCTGGAGATCTGGATGACGTTCGGCGCCGTCGCCGCGGTGGTGGGCGCTTTCACGCCTCGCTCCCAGCGACTGGGCGACCTGCTCGCCGGCACCTACTCGGAGCGCTCGCGCACTCCGCGCCTGCCGGCCCCGGCTCCCCCGCTGCCCCCGGCACTCGCCTCGTGGGCCACGGTCGCCGACGTCGCACGCCTCCCGGCCCGCCTGTCCCGACGCATCGCCCACTTCGCCCGTCAGGCCCCCGAGCTCGAGCCCGGCCCTCGAGCGCGGCTCGCGGCATCCCTCGCCGCCGAGGCGTCCGCGTTCGTCTCGCCCGTGCCCGACGTCGACCCCGAGACGTTCGTGTGCGGTGTCGCCGCGATGCGGCGCGATCGCGAGTTCCGCGGACTCCGGATCGAGAACGATCGCGTCGCGACCCTGATCTCGGGCGTGCGCGACGCGCCCCGGGGGTTCCCCGAGCGCTGAGCGGCCGCTGTCAGTAGCGGTAGTGCTCGAGCTTGTACGGGCCCTCGACGGGCACGCCGATGTACGAGGCCTGCGACGGCGTCAGTTCGGTGAGCCGGACGCCCAGCGCATCGAGGTGCAGGCGTGCGACCTTCTCGTCGAGCGCCTTGGGCAGGACGTAGACGCCCACCGGGTACTCCTCGCGCTTCGTGTAGAGCTCGATCTGCGCGAGGACCTGGTTCGTGAAGGACGCGCTCATGACGAACGACGGATGCCCCGTCGCGTTGCCGAGGTTCATCAGGCGCCCCTCGCTGAGCACCAGGATGCTGCGCCCGTGCGGCAGACGCCACTCGTGCACCTGCGGCTTGATCTCGATCGACTCGGCACCGGCGATCGCCTCGAGGCCCGCCATGTCGATCTCGTTGTCGAAATGCCCGACGTTGGCGACGATCGCGAGGTGCTTGAGCGCCTGCAGCTGGGCGGCCGTGACGACGTTCTTGTTGCCGGTGCCGGTCACGACGATGTCGACGTCGCCGATGACGTCGTCGAGGCGTGCGACCTGGTAGCCGTCCATCGCGGCCTGCAGCGCGCAGATCGGGTCGACTTCGCTCACGATCACGCGGGCGCCCTGGCCGCGGAGCGCCTCGGCGGCGCCCTTGCCGACGTCGCCGTAGCCGCAGACGAACACGACCTTGCCGCCGATGAGCACGTCGGTCGCCCGGTTCAGACCATCGGGCAGCGAGTGGCGGATGCCGTACTTGTTGTCGAACTTCGACTTCGTGACCGAGTCGTTGACGTTGATCGCCGGGAAGAGCAGCTCTGCGGATGCTGCGAGCTCGTACAGCCGATGGACGCCGGTCGTCGTCTCCTCCGTCACCCCGATGATCTCCGGGGCCATGCGGGTGAAGCGCTGCGGGTCGCGATCGAGCGATGCCCGGAGCACGTCGAGCACGACGCGGTACTCCGCCGAATCCTCGTCCGTCGCCGCGGGAACAGCGCCCGCCGCCTCGAACTCGACGCCCTTGTGCACGAGCATCGTCGCGTCACCGCCGTCGTCGAGGATGAGATCAGGCCCGTCGAAGCCCTCGGCGCTCCAGTCGAAGATACGGTCGGCGAGCGCCCAGTACTCCTCGAGGGTCTCGCCCTTCCACGCGAACACCGGCACACCCGCGGGCTCGTCGACGGTGCCGGTGGGGCCGACGACGACGGCCGCCGCCGCCTCGTCCTGGGTCGAGAAGATGTTGCAGCTCGCCCAGCGCACCCGGGCGCCCAGCGCCACGAGCGTCTCGATCAGTACCGCCGTCTGCACCGTCATGTGCAGCGACCCGGCGATGCGGGCGCCCTTCAGGGGCTGCTGCGGACCGAACTCCTCGCGGAGCGCCATGAGGCCGGGCATCTCGTTCTCGGCGAGACGCAGCTGGTGGCGTCCGGCTTCTGCGAGCGAGATGTCGGCGATGTCGTACTCGAGGGCGGTGGCGGTGGCGGCGTTGGTCGACATCCGACCATTGTCCCACTCGCCGCGCGGACAGCGCGCGTCGTCAGACGCGAAGCGTCTCGTGCCGCACGACGACCCATCCCTTGGGCACCGAGAGGCGCTCCGTGTGGATCGCGCACAGATCGTGCGCGTGGGGGTCGCCGGACGCTCCCAACGGCCCCAGGGCCGCCATCTGATCGGGGTAGTCGTAGGTGAGGGTCGAGATCGCCTCGCGGGCGCATCCCACCTTGGAGCAGAGTCTCTCGCGCATCGGTCCGACCCTATGCGCGCACGGCTGCCACGGGCGGATGCCGCGCCGCCCGTTCTAGGATGGGCGCATGGCCTGGCGTCGCACCCCGAGCACTCCGACGCCCCGGCCGCGCCCGGCTCGTCACGGCCGTCACGGCCGACAGGGCCGCAGCCCCGTCGTCCGCCCGCCCCTTCCCCCTCTCGACACGCGCATCGACCGCTTCGATCTCGCGGTCGGCGCGGCGGCTGAGTTCCTGCGCTCGGCGTGGCCCGAGCTGCGCGACATCAGCTTCGAGATCGCCGACATGCCGGCCGCGAGCGACGCCGACGGCATCCCCCGGTGGCTCGTCCTGAGCGCCGAGAAGCGCATCATCCTCTTCCGGCTGCCGATCGAGCGACTCGCGCACGTGCATCGAGACGACGAGCTGCATCGTCGCATGCTCGTCGAGGGCGCGGTCTTCCGCGCCGCCGCGGAGTACCTCGACCGCGATCCGTGGGACCTCGGTCCCGAACGGTTCCGCTACTTCTGATCCGGTTCGGATCAGGATCGAGCAGCGCGCGTCCGAAGACCTATCAGGGGAACACCTCGATGGGCGGGGCCGCGGCATCCGCGGGCCAGATCGAGAACGCCGCCAGTGCTCCCGCGCCCTCCATCGTCACCGCCGCCTGCACGGGCACCCCTGCGCTGTCCAGCCGATGCACCGTGCTCTGCGACAGGGGCAGCGTGGTGCTCCCCCCTGGCGGAACGGTCACCTCGACGGCTCGGGAGCCGTCGGCATCCGTCACCGTCACCGTGACCGGATCGGTGCCGGGATTGGCCAGCGACAAGGTCGCGGAAGGACCTGCCGGGACGGCGAACAGCGTCGGGACGCCGATCTCGGGCGACGGCGAATGCCACGCGAAATCGGATCCGGCGTCGAATCCGGTCGCCTGCCACACACCCGACACGATCGGCGCGGTCGCGCCGATGTCGATGACGTACTCGCCCACCGGAAGCCCGTTGAGTCCCACTTCGGTCGGCACACCCGCGGCGAGCTGCACCACCACCGGCTCGATGGGCTCCTGCGCGGTCCCGATCGAGCGCACGGTGACGGTCGCCTCGGCGTCGGCTCCGGGCGAGAGCACCCGCAGCACCGTCGAGGCGCTGGTCGCCCCCTCGGCGCCGGGTGCCTGCGTAACGGACACCCCGACGATCCGCTGCGTGTTCGAGGTCGACGTGACGACACCCGACTGGTCGACTCCCCCAGGCTCGAGCACGCGCGTGATGCTCGACTGGACGGCGGCCTGCACGGGGGCGCCGACGGAGTTGACGCGGATCACCGGACTCGACTCACCGCGCGCGAGTCCGGCGAGCGGCACGACGCGCTGAGTCCCGGCAGGGACGATGAGGTCGGAACCGCCCGGGGGTGCGACCGGACCGGTCGCACCGAACAGCGTGAGCTGCACCGTCGCCGCGACGCTTCCGGGATTCGAGAGCAGGACGAAGTCCGCCGAGCCGGTCGCGGCCGACCCCGCGACGAGCCACGACTCCATCAGCGGCGGACGGCAGGCCGATGCGGCGAAGCCGGCCAGGCCGTCGGTGTCGGCGGTCGCCGATCCGGACGCGGCGAGATCCGTGCGCTCGCCGGAGGCCGGCGGCGCGGTGAAGGCTTCGGGTCCGACGCCGCCGGAGACGTCGTCGGCCGCGAGCACGAGCGACTCCGACGCGGGAGCATCGGGCGACCCCCCGGCGACGACCGACTGCGGCACGGCGAGCGAGACGGCTCCGGCGTTCTCGAGGTCGCCGCCGAGCACGAGGAGTCCGCCGTCGCACGAGAGGACCGTCGAACCCGGCGACGGCGTCGCGACGACCGAGACGGGCTCACGGGCCAGGGTCGGCCACGGGATGCTGATCGCCGTGACGACGGCCACCACCGCGCCCACGGCCACGACGGTGCCGACGAGCAGCCGGGCGCTCGTCGATGCCCAGCGGAAGATGCGGCGATCGCTCATCGGCCCTCCTCCCAGTGCGGCCCGACGACGCGGGCGGACCGGCGCGCGTCGCGACGCGAGGCCGCGGTGGGCAGGGCGAGCAGGATCGAGATCGCGACGACGGTGATCGTGACGGCGGTGATCGCGCCGCCGATCCTGTCGACGGATGCCGAAGGCACCGGGCGCGGCGCGACGTCGGCGACGATGCGCCACAGCACGCCGCGAGCGGTGTCGCCGACGCCCTCGAGGTCTTCGCGCTGATCGATCGCCGACTGCGACGACAGCCGCATCGCGCGCGCGGCATCCGACTCGGGGTCCGCCCCCTGCGCCAGCAGGACGAAGTCGACGCCCCCGGCGGCGAGCCCGCCGATCACGTCGTCGGCGGAGCCGGTGACCAGGCCCGCCACCGCGTCGGCGAGCACGATGTCCTGCGCGGTCGCGTCGGTGCGGGTCGCGACGACGGTGCTCTGGCTGCCCAGGGTCTCGCTCCCGCCCCACACGATCCGGGCCGAGACGCCGCCGGCGTCCTGCGGAGTGAGCACGAGCGTCCCGATGTCGGGATCGTCCGCACCCCGTGCGGCGACGTAAGCCGGAAGCGTGCTGTTCGGTCCGTTCGTGAGCAGCGCGGTGCCGCGTGCGACCGCCGTGAGCGCCGGGATCGACAGAGCCACGATGCCGACGGACACCACGAGCACCGCCGCGCCGCGGGCGAACGCCACACGCGGCGCGAGTCCGGCGTCGAGGGTGACCAGGGCGGCGCCGAGCACGCCGAGCCACGCGAGGCTGAGTCCCGCCCCCGGCCACAGCGCGATCGACTCCGAGCCGGTGAAGGCCACCGAGACTCCGACGGCGGCGAACGCCGTCGCGATACCGAGGGCGGCGATCACGAGCAGGGTGGCACCGGCGGCCCAGCGCTGGGTGAGGGGCGCGATGAGGGCCAGGATCGCGAGCGGGGCGGCGAGGAGCGGCACCCACCACGTCGGCCCCTCGGGGAGGAATGTCGTCCAGCCGGCGATGTCGGCGGTGGGGATGCCCGCGGCCAGAAGGGCCCTGCCCGCGGCGTCGGCCACCACCTGGGGACCTGCCCACGGCACTCCGGGGTCGGCGAGAAGTCCCCACACCTCATGCGCACGGACCGCGTGCCACACGAGCGGGGCCGCCATCACGACGGACGGGATGAGCAGCCAGATGACGCGCCCGACGCCGCGGCCGGCGCGCAGCACGACCGTGAGCACGATCATCGCCGCCCACAGCGCCACGAGGGCGGGAGCGAGCGACGGCGCGCACGCGATGACGCCGGCGAAGAGGAGGGATGCCGCGCCCGCGCCCACCCACGAACGATGCGCGACAGCACCCGCGTAGAAGAGCCAGGGCAGCAGCAGGTGCGCGACGACCGCGGCGGGACGGCCCTGCGTGAGCGCCGCGAGGAAGGTCGGCGACAGCGCCCACACCGCGCCGCCGAGCACTCGCAGGAGCGACCGGTCGGTGACCCTCGTCGCCGCGAACCAGCCGCCGAGTGCAGCGAGCGGCAGGGCCAGGACCCAGAGCACGACGAGCCCGCGGGACGGCTCTGCGGGCCAGACCATGCCGATCAGCGCGACCACGACGGCGAAGGGATCGGCCGGCGCGATCGTGTCGAAGCCCAGCGCCCGCTGGCCGTACGTCGTGTCGGCCCACAGCTGCGTGATCGTGGTGCGCAGCGGGTCGAGCGCACCGCCTCCCAGGACGGGCCAGGCCAGAAGTGCGGGGAACGCGGCCACCGAGACGACGAGCGCTCCGAGCACGAGCCATGCCCCGCCGCCCGAGAAGAACCGCAGGTCGCCGCGCAGCCGCACCCCGGGCTGCACGGCGTCGTCGCCGAGCTGCGACCGCAGCTGCCCCTGCGTCACGCGCAGCGGTGCGAGCTGGCTCCACGGGATCCTGCGCGTGCGGCGCAGCCCTCGTCGAGCCCGTGCGACGGCCAACGGCTGGATCATCGCGACCACGGAAGCCCCCCATTCCGGCGCGATGAGAGCGGGCTGCTTGCGGACGAGATGCATCACGGTCCGCGCCACGGCGAGCGGGAGGATCGACAGCCAGATCAGGGGCACGAGCCAGGCCTGCGCGTACACGAGACGCCGGTGGAGCTGAGCGACTCGCTCGCCGAACGCGATCCTGCGTCGTTGGCGGCGGGTGACGGATGCCGGTGGCCCGGCCACGCCGTCACCCGAGACCGCGACGATCGCCGTCGGGGCCAGGCCCACGCGGGCGCCTGTCAGGCGAGCGCGCACGCCGAGGTCGAGCCCTTCGTCGGCGCCGTGGAGTCCGGGATCGATGCCGCCCAGAAGAGCCCACGCGTCCGCTCTCACGAGGATTCCGCGGATGTCCGCGCCGAGCACGTCGTCGACGGCGTCGTGCTGCCCTTGGTCCAGCTCTCCGTCTGCAAGGCCCACGGAGCGGCCCAGGCGCGTCATCCCCCGACCGAGCGACACGATCTCGCTGTGCTCCTCGGCGCGCACGAGCTTCGGTGCGACGAACGCGACCGACGGCGAGAGCTCGAGCGCTCCCGCGAGCCGCGCGAGGGCGTCGACGTCGGGAGCGGTGTCCTGCGCGAGCAGCCA
Organism: Microbacterium sp.; assembly: GCA_040509015.1. GTDB lineage: Bacteria > Actinomycetota > Actinomycetes > Actinomycetales > Microbacteriaceae > Microbacterium. Next base: position 1,911 of record JBEVLS010000143.1, on the reverse strand, counting down.
CACGGCGTCCACGCCGTCGGCGGGGGTCGCAAGGGCGAGGGCTTCCGCGAAGCGCGTGGATGCCGGGGCTTCGACGACGGTCCCGGCGCGCGATTCGCGTGCCGCGTCGACGACGCCGGGCTCCTGGCCGCACAAGACGATCGTCAGGCTGTCGACAGGTCTCGTCTGCGCCGCGAGCGCCGCGATGGTCCGCCGCAGGTGATGCGCGGCGGGGGTGCGGCCGTCGGGGCGCACGACGAGGAGGGCGTGGACACGGGCGGGCATGACGTCGTCAGCCTAGGCGCGGGCGCGCGGCTGTCCGTGGCGAACGCGCCGAAGCGCGCGGATCGACGAGACGGCGATGGGTCAGCCGGCGCGACGCTTGAGCTTGCGGCGCTCGCGCTCGCTGAGCCCGCCCCAGATGCCGAAACGCTCGTCGTTCTGCAGCGCGTACTCGAGGCACTGGTCGCGGACATCGCACGTCGTGCAGATGCGCTTCGCGTCGCGGGTGGAACCGCCCTTCTCAGGGAAGAACGCCTCGGGGTCGGTCTGCGAGCACAGCGCGTCGGTCTGCCAGGACAGCGGGTTGTCGTCCTCGACCTCGGTCGGCCGGCGCACGCCGGGGACACCGAGATTGACGGGATCGACGAACCAATTGTCGGGAACGCCCGAGCGGTACTGTGAGCCGGTCATCTCGTTCTCCCCCCGGAGTCTGTCCCGTCACGCTGGTCCGCGTGTACGGATAATTACACCCGTGTAGTTCCCCGCGGTCAAGTCGCAGATCGTAAACCCTCACCTGCCACTTGAACCTTTTCGACGCGCCGTCGGCGTGTCACGATCGGAGCGCACCGGCCGGTGTCCCCCGAATGGCGGACACCGCTTCCAACCCGTTCCGGGGGCGGATTTCCGCCCGACCGACCGGCCCGTCGGCGTGTCGCAGCGGCCCTGCGCCCCGATCCGGCGCCATCCGCTCGGCTCAGGCGCCCGGGGTGGCGACGAAGAGCTCACCGTCGCCGGTGACGTGCAGCGCGCGTTCGTCCGAGGTCGCGAGGGCGGCCTGGCCGGGTCGCAGGACCACCTCGCCGCCCGGCGCGGAGACCACGAGCTCGCCCGCGGTGGCCAGCACGATCGCGACGCCCTCGAACGGCACCTCCGTCGACGCGCCGGCGGGTCGGACCACCCGCAGCGCGAAGTCCGCGACGGGCACGACGTACTGCTCCACGCCGGGCGCCACCGGCACGGCCTGCACGACGGGTGCGGGCCCGGTCGCCGGATCCAGCACCGAGACGAGCTCCTCGACGTCGATGTGCTTGGGCGTGAGCCCGCCGCGCAGCACGTTGTCGCTCGCCGCCATGAGCTCGATGCCCAGGCCCGCGAGGTAGGCGTGGATGTTGCCGGCCGCCAGGTAGAGCGCCTCGCCGCGCCGCAGCCGCACGCGGTTGAGGAGGAGCGAGATCACGATGCCGGGATCGCCCGGGTAGACCTCGGCGAGCGCGCCGACCGTCGCGAACGACGGTGCGAACGGCGACCGCCCGGCCGCATCGGAGGCCGCGAGCAGCGTGACGCGCTCGGTCACCCATGCGGCCTCCCCCGTGTCGCCGCCGCGCCCGTCGCGGAGCAGCCACTCGACCGTGTCTCGCAGCGGATCGGCCGTGTCGAGGTGCGCGGCGAGCAGGTCGAGCGCCGCGGGCTCGGGCGCGGCATCCGCGGCATCCGCCTCGCGCAGCACCTCGAGGATGCCGGCCACCTCGTCGAGCGGGCGGAAGCCGGACAGGGCGTCGAACGTCTCGCTCACCGCGACGATCAGCTCGGGCTTGTGGAAGGCGTCGCGGTAGTTGCGGTCGTACGCGGCGATGGGGATGCCCTCGGCCTCCTCGCGCGCGAACCCGGCGCGGGCCTGCTCGGGGGTCGGATGCGCCTGCAGCGACAGCG
>JBEVLS010000142.1:0-3021 GCA_040509015.1 Microbacterium sp. | reverse complement strand
TTCGACGCCCGGAACGCCGCCGACCCCGCGCGGGTGGAGATCGTCGTGGACCGCGACAACTTCCCCACCGACCGCTACCTCGTCGACGGCATCGCCCGCGAACGCGGCGGACGCGTGCGCTGGATCGACGTCGACCTGTCGGCCGGCGTGACGGCCGACTCGCTCGCAGCCGCGGTCGGGCCGCAGACGGCCGTCGTCCTGCTGTCGCACGTGGCCTACCGCTCCGGCTTCCTCGCCGACGCGGAGCCCCTCACCCGCATCGCACACGACGCGGGCGCCCTCGTCGTGTGGGATCTCTGCCACTCGGCCGGCTCGGTGCCGGTGCTCGCAGACGAGTGGGGCTTCGACCTCGCGGTGGGCTGCACGTACAAGTACCTCAACGGCGGACCGGGATCGCCTGCTTTCGCCTACGTCGCCGCGCGGCACCAGGAGGCCCTCGCGCAGCCGATCCAGGGCTGGATGGGCACGGCCGACGTCTTCGCGATGGGTCCCGACTACCGCCCGGCCGAGGGCATGCGGCGGTTCCTCTCGGGAACCCCGCCGATCGTCGGAATGCTCGCGATGCAGGACACCCTGGCGATGATCGGCGAGGCCGGCATCGACGCGATCCGCGAGAAGTCGATCGCGCTGACGGAGTTCGCGCTCGAGGTGACGGATGCCGCGCTCGCCCCGCTCGGCGTCACCGTGGCCTCGCCACGCGACGCCGCATTCCGCGGAGGGCATGTGACGCTGTCGCACCCGTCGATGCGCGCCGTCACCGCACGTCTGTGGGAGCAGGACGTCATCCCGGACTACCGCGATCCCGACGGTCTGCGGATCGGGCTCTCACCGCTGTCGACGTCGTTCGCCGAGACGCTCGCCGGTCTGCGCGCGGTCCGCGACGCCGTCGCCGCGCGGTAGGCCACCCGCGCACGGCCCTACACTGGCGCGATGAGCACCGATGCTCCCCGCGGGACCCGAGCCGCGGCATCCGTCCCCTCCCTCTCGCGCCGCACGATCGCGCAGTACGCGATCGGATCGCTCGGAACGGGCGGCTTCGCGACGCTCCCCGGGCTGGTCCTGACCTACTACCTGACCGACAGCCTCGGCGTGACGGCGATCCTCGCCGGTGTGATCGTCACCGCGGCGAAGGTCTGGGACGTGATCGTCGACCCCGTCATCGGCGCGCTGACCGACCGCGACCTGGCGCGGCACGGCACCCGTCGACGGCTCATGCTCATCGGGTCGCTCTCGCTGCCCGTGCTGTTCGCCCTGACCTTCTCCGCTCCCCCGGCGCTCGGACCCGCGGTCGGTGCCGTCTGGGTCATGATCGCGTTCCTGCTCACCGCGACGGCGTTCAGCCTCTTCCAGGTGCCGTACATCGCCCTTCCGGCCGAACTCACCGACAGCTACGACGCGCGCACGACGCTGTTGACCTGGCGCGTGGTCGTGCTGACGTTCGCGATCCTGCTCTTCGGTGCGGGTGGTCCCGAACTGCGCAGCCTCACGGGAGATCCGACGACGGGCTACCTGCTCATGGGCATCGTCGCGGGCGTGACGATCGGCGTGGGGATGCTCGTCGCGACCGGCGCGGCACGGCACACGCTGCGGACGCGCCCGACGATGCAGGCGGCGGCCCGCGCGACCGCGACCGACGCGGAGATCCTCTCGGATGAGATCGCCGGCGGAGCGCCCCACCCGATCGATGCGTCGCCGTCGGCGTTCGGCACGGGCATCCGCTCGAACTACCGCGCCGCCCTCGACGCCCTGCGCCGCAGTCAGCCGTTCCGCGCGCTGCTGGCGACCTTCCTGCTGCAGGCGCTCGCCACGGGGCTCATGCTCGCCGGCGCGCAGTATCTCGCGACGTGGGTGCTGCGCTCGGAGTCCGCCGTGACGCTGCTGTTCGTCGCTCTCATCGCGCCCGCCCTGCTCGCCGCTCCCGGCTGGGCGTGGCTCGCCCGCCGGCACGGCAAGGAGCGCGTCTTCGCGTGGGCGAGCGTCGTCTTCGCGGTCGCGGCCCTGGCGACCGTCGGCGCCGTGTGGTCGCCGGGGCCCTGGATCTATGCGCCCGTCGCCGTCGCCGGGATCGCCTACGCGGGCATGCAGTCGCTGCCGATGGCGATGCTGCCCGACGTCATCGCCCACGACGCCGAGCGCCACGGACCGGGTCGGGCGGGTGCCTTCGGCGGGGTGTGGACGGCCGGCGAGACGACGGGGTTCGCCCTGGGGGCGACGGCGCTGTCGATCGTGCTGGCCGTGACGGGCTACGTCTCGTCGACGGCTGCCGAGACAGTGACGCAGCCGGATGCCGCGATCACGGGCATCGTGGTGAGCTTCAGTGTGATCCCCGCGGCACTCATCGTGCTGAGCCTGGTCACCCTCGGTCGCTACCGGCTCCGGCGCTCGGATATCGAGTCCCAGGCCCGCTGACACCTCGTCCCACGCGCGTAGAATTCGACCACCCCGCCCGAAGGAGAGCGACGTGCCACAGGCCGCAGCCACGAAGTCCCGATCGACGACGCTCGCCGACGACCGGCGCGCACCGCTCGAGGCCGCGCTCGCGGACCTCGCGACGGGTGCCGCGGCGTGGGTGCACCTCACGCTCGCGCAGCGAGCCCGCCTGCTCGAACGACTCTCTGCGACGGTCGGAGCCGTCGCCGAAGAGTGGGCCGACACGGCGTCCACGTCGAAGGGCCTCGAGCCCGGTCATGCGCTGCGGGGCGAGGAGTGGCTGAGCGGTCCGTACGCGACCCTCGTCGCCCTCGACGCCTACCGTGCGACGCTGGGCCGGCTCGCGAAGGGCGAGAGCCCTCTCGAGGGCATCCCCACCGAGCCCGCGCCCGGCGATCGCCGCCGCGCACCCGTGTTCCCGCTGAACGCGATCGACGGGATGCTCCTGTCGGGATACACGGGCGAGGTGTGGTTCGAACCGGGAACGACGGATGCCGCGGCCCGCCGCGACGCCGGACTCGCCCAGCTGCATCCCACCGCCACCGGCGGGATCGGCCTCGTCCTCGGAGCGGGCAACGTCACCTCGATCCC
>JBEVLS010000141.1:0-27816 GCA_040509015.1 Microbacterium sp. | reverse complement strand
GGGTCGGTGTCGCGCTCACCGTCGGCGAGGGCGAGTCGACCGGCTCGGCGCTTCCGAAGAGCGCGCCCGCGGCGATGGCGCCGCCCGCGACGCCCCCGACCAGCACGAGGGCGACGGATGCCGCGATGAGCTGCATCCGATGCGCGCCGACCGGCTTGATCCTGCCCGCCCCCGCGAGCAGGGTGCCGCGGATCTCGTCGTGCTCGCGCGGGGTGAGTTCGTCGTTCACGCCCATGACGCCTCCAATGCGGTGATCTCGTCGCGAAGTCGCGCGCGGGCGCGGGCGAGTCGGGACTTGACGGTGCCGAGGGGTATGCCCAGGGCGTCGGCGACCTCCTGGTCCGGATACCCCTCGAGCACGGTGAGCACGAGCACGCTCTGCTCGCGCGCCGGCAGGCGCTTCAGGGCGGCGAGCACCCCGCTCTCGTCGTAGCCGGGCGGATCGGCGTGGTGGCGCACCGGCGCCCGATCGATGAGCGCGCGATAGCGACGCGACGACCGCTCGAGGTTGCGCGCCGAGTTGGCCACCGTGTTCAGCAACCACGGCAGGGGCGACCCGTCGACGAGTCGCACCGACGCGCGTCTGCGCCACAGCTCGAAGAACGCGATCGTCACGGCATCCTTCGCGTCTTCACGGGACGACAGCAGACGACGGGCGTGCCGGAACAGCCGCGCCTCGTGGCGGTCGAACAGGTCTGCGAGGGCGGATTCCTCGCCCGTTCGCACACGGCCCCACAGTGTGGCGTCGTCATCGTTCATACCCGGTAGTGTCCGGGATCGACCGAAAGGTTCGCGAATCGACGACATCTCGTCGTTCGCGGAGGACTAAGAGGTCTTCGAGTACTCCGAGACGGTCGCCATCGAGAACGACGAGCACTGACGGATGTCGCAGATCGAGCACTCGGTGCCCTTGCGGTAGTGCTCGTGCGCCTCGCGCGTGTGGCCGCATGCGCACATGTCGGTCGACAATTCAGCCTGCTTGCGTGCGATCCCCATATCGCGCCTCCTTCGGCAAGTAATCCATCGCGGCTGCTCTTCATGGAGCCCCGCGGACATCGAATCCTGCTCGGTATGGAGGACACGCACCGGATTCCTCGAAAAAGGCCGTTTGTCCGCCGAACAGAGGACACATTAGCGCTGTTTCCTGCGTACGTCCTCCGAAGAGGGGACACGAAAACGCCCCAGTTAACGCGACCCTGGCGCCGTGTTCACGCGGAGGTAACACACGGCGCCCACGCTCGAAGAACGACAGGCACCGAAGGCACCACTCATTTCAGCCCCCAGAAAGAGGAAGTCCCCGTGGTCACTCCCCCGCTCGAACCCCGCATCTCGATCATCGTCCCCGCACGCAACGAGGCGAAGAACCTCGAGATCGTGCTGCCCCTCCTCCCCGACGTCCACGAGATCATCGTGGTCGACGGGCACTCCGTCGACGGGACCCCCGAGGTCGCCCGTCGCGTGCGTCCATCCGTGGACGTCATCACCCAGACCCGCAAGGGCAAGGGCAACGCGCTCGTCTGCGGCTTCGAGCGCGCGACCGGCGACATCATCGTGATGTTCGACGCCGACGGCTCGGCCGACGCCGCCGAGATCCCCCGCTTCGTCGACGCGCTCATCGCCGGCGCCGACGTCAGCAAGGGCAGCCGGTTCGTCGCCGGCGGCTCGAGCGAGGACATCACGTTCCACCGCCAGCTGGGCAACAGGTTCCTGAACGTCCTGACGAACGTCCTCCTGGGCACCCGGTACACCGACCTCTGCTACGGCTACAACGCGTTCTGGGCGCGCATCCTCCCCGCCCTGGATCTGCCCGCGGCCGACATCGCGGGCTCCGACGGAGAGATGCTCTGGGGCGACGGCTTCGAGATCGAGACGCTGCTGAACTGCCGGTTCGCCGAGAACCGCTTCACGGTGGTCGAGGTCCCGAGCGTCGAGCTGCTCCGCATCCACGGCGAGAGCAACCTCAACGCCGTCACGGACGGACTGCGGGTGCTGCGCACCGTCCTCGACGAACGGCGCAAGCGCTGGGGTCGCCGCCGCTCCCCCGTCCTCACGGACGCGCCGCTGCGGCATCCGGAACTCATCGAGCAGCCCGCACCGTCGGCCGGCTAGCGCATGTCGGTCAGTGTCGTCATCTGCGCGTACACACTCGACCGATGGGATCAGCTCGTGCTGGCCGTGGAGTCCCTCCGGACTCAGCGACCCCCGCACGAGGTGATCGTCATCGTCGACCACAACGACGAGCTGCTCGAGCGCGCCGTCGACTGCTGGCCCGAGGCGACGGTCCTCCCCAACGCGGGCAGGCGAGGCCTCTCGGCGGGCCGGAACACGGCGCTCGAGGTCGCGACGGGCGACGTCGTGGCGTTCCTCGACGATGACGCGGTCGCCGAGCCCGGCTGGCTCGAGACCCTCGTGGCGCCGTTCATCGACCCGGCGGTGGTCGCCGTCGGCGGGAGCGCCGTGCCGATCTGGCCGGATGCGCCCCCCGCCGTCCTGCCCGACGAGCTGCTGTGGATCGTGGGATGCAGCTATCTCGGCCTGCCGTCGCAGCCCGGACCGGTCCGCAACGTCATGGGCTGCTCGATGGCGTTCCGGCGCGAGCCGCTCATGGCGATCGGCGGGTTCAACCCCGACACCGGTCGGGTGGGCAAGCTCCCGATCGGCTGCGAAGAGACCGAGGCGTGCATCAAGCTCCGGCAGGAGGACCCCGAGCGGGTGATCCTCTACGCGCCGACCGCGACCGTCCGCCACCACGTGAGCGCCGACCGGGTGACGCTGTCGTACGTCGCGCGCCGCAGCTGGTGCGAAGGCCTGTCCAAAGCGGGCATCGCGCGCACCGTCGGCCGCCAGGACGCCCTCGCGGCGGAGTCGGCGTACGCGACGCGCGTGCTCCCGGCCGGGGTGTGGCGGGAGATCCGCCGCGGACGGCGGGGCATGCTCCCCGCCGCGGCGATCGTCCTGTCGCTCTCGCTCGCGGGCGCCGGATACGTGCGGGGCCGCTTCGCGACGGTACGGCCGGGATCGACCGGCCGCACCCTGCGGGAACGGGTCCCCGCATGACCAGCGCGGTGGGCGCGGTGGACGCGCCCGCCGACACGCGTGGCGTCCACGGACGCATCACGCGCGATTCGCTCTGGCTCGGATCCGCCTATGCGGTGACGGCGGGCTCGGGCTTCGTGTTCTGGCTGCTCGCGGCGATGTGGATCCCGCAGGCGCAGCTGGGCGTGGAGGCGTCCGTGCTGTCGGTCGTGATGGCCGCCGCGACGCTCGCCTCGAACGGCCCGGGCAGCGCGCTCGTGGTCATGCTCCCCCTCGGCGGCGCCGCGGCGCGCGCCGCGCTGATCCGGGCGTGCGCGACCGCCGCCGGTCTCGCACTCGTGCTGGGCGCCATCGCCGGGGTGCTCGTGGTGCTCCTGCTCCCCACCGGGATGGGCGCGATCGAAGCCGTCTCGACGATCGCCGTGTGCACGGTCGTGTGGGCGCTGTTCAACACGCAGACGATGGCCCTCGCCGGCGCTTCGCACGCACGGGGGACGCTCTACATCAACGGGTCGGCGAACCTCGTCAAGCTGGGGCTGCTCGCCCTGTTCGTCCTGCCGGTGCCGTGGATGCCGCATCCGCTCGTGGCCGCCACGATCCTCCCCGCGGCCGCCGGCGCGGTCATCAGCCTGGTGGCGCTCCTCCCCCGCGCGCTGCGGCGGGACGACGCCCGCACCGGCTCGACGGCGCAGTGGAACCGCGGGCTCGCCCGCACGTTCCGCGTCTTCACCGCCCAGAACGCGGTCGCTGTGGGCATCGTGCTCTGCGCCGGTCTGACGCTGCCGTTCCTCGTCACGGTGCTCTCGACGCCCGCCGAGGGCGCCGTCTTCGCCATCGCGTTCCAGTTCAGCGTGGCGCTGGATCTCGTCGGAGTCGCCGTCGCCACGGCCCTCGCGCGCAGCGCCGTCGTGGACTTCACCGCCAGCAGCGGACTCGCCCGCGGGTACGTCGTCCGGATCATGCTCCTCGTCGGCGCCCTGGGCGTCGTCGCCACACTCGCGACGCCCGTCATGTTCCTGCTGCTCGGTCGCGGCTACCCGCCGCTGTACGGCATGGCGGTGGTGGGAACGCTCGCCGTCGCCAGCATCGTCCGCCCGGGCTACGACATCTGGTCGGCGCTCATGCGCGCCCGCCACCGCGTGCGCCCCGTGCTGTGGAGCAACGCCGTGTACGTCGTGATCCTCTTCGCCCTGGTCGCTCTGCTCGTGCCCCGCACGGGCGCGCTCGGCGCAGCGGTCTCGGTCACGAGCGCGGCACTGGCGCTCGCCGTGATCGGGGCCGTGGGCCTGCGCAGACGACACTCCGCACTCCCCGAGAGAGAGGCCGTCGCATGACCACGCTCACGCTGCCCCTGGCGATGCCCCTCCACGGCGACGTCGTCCGCGACGACGCCACCTGGGTCGGTCTCATCGAGGTGTCCGACCTCTCGAGCACGCCCGACCGCATCGTCCTCGAAGAGGGACACCTGTTCGACCGCGCGCGACTGCTCGTGCGCGACCACGGGTCGGTCCGCGGCTACGTGTCGCTGCCGATGGCCGACACGGGCGAGCTCGATGCGCGCGCCGTCGCCGACGCCGTCGAGGGTCTCCCCGTCGTCCTCGCGGCCGCCCGACCCGTCGCGCGCCCCGTCTCGGTCGTCGTCTGCACGCGCGACCGCGGCGCGCTCCTGCGCGAAGCCCTCACCGCGATCAGCGAACTGGACTTCCCGCACGTCGAGGTGGTGGTGGTCGACAACGCCCCGTCGACGACCGAGACGGCGGATCTGATCGCAGAGGAGTTCCCCGGGTTCCGCTACATCCGAGAGGATGCCGCCGGTCTCTCGCACGCGCGCAACGCCGGCCTGCGCGCGGCATCCTCCTCCGTCGTGGCGTTCACCGACGACGACGTCATCGTCGATCCGCAGTGGCTGTGGGCGATCACCGCCGGCTTCGCACGCGCCGACGACGTGGCGTGCGTCACAGGGGTGGTCCCCAGCGGCGAGCTGCGCAACGACGTGCAGGCGTACTTCGACGCACGGGTGAGCTGGTCCAAGCTCACGACGTCGCGGACGTTCCGTCTCAGCGACCCGCCCGAGGACCTCCCGATGTTCCCGTTCTGCGTGGGCGAGTTCGGCACCGGCGCGAACTTCGCCGTCCTGCGCGACCACATGCTCGCCCTCGGCGGCTTCGACACCGCCCTGGGTGCCGGCACGCGGACGAAGGGCGGCGAGGACCTCGACATGTTCCTGCGCGTCCTCTACGACCGGCGTTCGATCGTCGTCGACCCGAATGCGATCGTGTGGCACCGTCATCGCGAGGACCTCGACGCCCTTCGCGCGCAGGCGGTCGGCTACGGCCGCGGGTTCGGCGCCTGGGCCGCCGTCGTCGCGCTCGACCCGCGCATGGCGTGGGCGGCACTCGCACGCTCGCCGCGCGCGGTCGCGCGTCTGCTCAACAAGCCCATGAGCACGGTCGACGACACCGCCGAGGCATCGCCGGTCCTCTCCGACATGGCGAAGGGCGTCGGTCGCCTCGAGCTGAAGAGCATCGTGGAGGGGCCGTCGAGCTACCTCGCCGAGCGGCGCGACCAGCGCGCGGCCGGCACCCTCGCCGGTCCGTCGACGCGCGGCCCCCGGATCGAGCGGGCGGGCTGGGCGGCGATGGCCGCGGCGGCCGGCGTCTTCGGCCTTCTCGCCGCACTGCCTCTGCCTCCGGGGCTGTCGTTCGCCTTCCTGGCCCTGTTCATCCTGGTCGGTCCCGGATCGCTGATGCGGGCCTGGGTCCCGCTTCCGCCGCATTTCGCGCCGATCGTGATCCCCGCGATCGGGATCTCGGCGACGATCCTGCTGACCACGGTCACCGTGAATCTGCAGTGGTGGAGCCCCACCCTGTGGCTGCTCGCCATCGCCGGTGCCACGTGTGCCGGCGCCGTGGCCTCGATCGCCACGAGGAGGACCGCATGACCGTCACCGCCGTTCCCCCCATCACCCCCACCGCGACGCCCGACGCCCCGAGGCCCCGGGCGACCTGGCAGCCGGCTGCGATCGTGCTCGGCGCGGCGATCGTCGCGTGGGCGATCGCGCTGCCGACCCTGCGGGACGCGTCGTGGAACCTCTTCGGGCTCATCCCCGCGGCGAGCCCGCTGTTCCCGATCTCGGTCGCGCTCGTGTCGATCGCGTTCTGCATCGCGATCGCGCGCGGCGCCACGCGCACCGCCGCCGTGTCGCTGGTCGCTACGGTGCTCATGATGCGTCTGCCGACGGCGCTGTCCACGGATGCGCCGCTCTACTCGTGGACGTACAAGCACTTCGGCCCGATCGACTACATCCAGCGCTTCGGCGCCGTCGACCTCGGCGCGGACATCTACCACAACTGGCCGGGAGCCTTCTCGCTCATCGCCTGGATGAACACCATCACCGGCTCCGAGACCATCGTCATCGCCCAGTGGTTCACGGTCGGGTCGCAGCTCGCCGTCACGGGCGCGATCTACTTCCTGGCACGCACGTACGGCTTCGGCGCGCCGACCGCGCTCGTCGCCGCGTTCGGCGCGCACATCGCGAACTGGGTCGGGCAGGACTACCTCTCGCCGCAGGCGATCGGCTTCACGCTCGGGATCGTCGTCATCGCTCTCGTCCTCGCCTCGCGGCGCTCACGGACGACCTCGTGGGTGGCGGTCGTGATCTTCACCGCGATCGTCGTGACGCATCAGCTCACGCCCTACTGGCTGCTCGCGGCGATCCTCCTCCTCACCCTGCTCGGACGCGTGCGCCCGAAGTACATCGTCGGACTCTTCGCGCTGATCGCGGTCGGGTACCTGCTGCTGCACCTGGACGTCGTGAGTCAATTCGGCCGATTGATCAACCTCGACCTGCTCGACAACATCCTGACCCCGTCCGCGCGCAACGAGGCCCTCGGGCATCCCAGCACCGGACAGGTCGTCAACTCGTGGGTGGCGCGCAGCATCACGGGCGTGGTGTGGGCGTCGGCGGGGATCGTGGTCCTCGTCCAGCTGATCCGGCGCCGCCGGCCGTGGCGGGACGTGCTGGTGCCCGCCGTCGTGGCCTTCTCGCCCGCCCTCATCCTGCTCGGGCAGGGGTACGGCGGCGAGGCGATGTTCCGCGTCTTCCTGTATTCGATCCCCGGGTGCATGCTGATCCTCGCGCCCGGCGTGACGCGGATGCTGCGAGGCGGCGTCGCCCACGGGAAGCACGTCGCCCGGATCGCCGCCACGGCACTGCTCACGCTCGTCGCACTCGCCTCGATCCAGACGTCGTACGGCGGCTGGTTCGCGAACCGGGTGACGCCCGAGTCCGTGCGACTGACCACCCAGGTGCTGACGGAGGAGGACCCGTCCACTCTGACCATCGGCGTCGCACCCGGTGCACCCGGCCGGATCGTGGCCGAGTACGTCGACTTCGTCCGGGCGAACCAGCTCTTCGACAGCGGCATCGACATGTGGCTCACCTCATGGCCCGGGTGGGAGGAGGAGGAGTTCGCCGACCCGCGTCGCGTCGAGCGCCTCACCGACAGCCTGTTGTGGGAGCAGCGGCCGGCGCTGGTGGTCATCACCGAGCAGATGCGCGCCTACAGCACGTACTACGGCACGCTCCCGGAGGGAGCGCTCGATCGGTTCCGCATGATCCTCGAGGACGACCCGCGGTGGGTGCAGATCTACGAGTCGGACGAGACCATCGTCTATCGCCTCGACCTCGGGGCGGCGCAGCGGTGACCGTGCGAGCGGCCGACACGGCGGCGAGCACGAAGGCGGAGCCGGGCAGCCGGCTCGCCGGCGCCGTCGTGACGACCTACGCCGCACGGTTCGCGTCGATGATCGCCTACGTCGTGCTGCTCCCCGTCGTCGTCACGGCGTTCGGCGTCGAGGCCTACGGCCTGTACATGCTGACCGTCGCCGTCGGCTCGCTCTTCCAGCAGGACCTCGGGATCGGGGGCGCGACGACCCGCTTCATCGGCGTGGCCGCGCCGTCGAAGGACGTCGCACGGATGCGCGAGGTCGCGTCGGCCAGCAACGTCTTCTACCTCGTCGCCGCCGTCGTCCTCTCCACGGCCACGGCGCTGGTCTTCGCGCTGACCGTGCCCAACGCGCAGTTCGGCGCCGAGCTCGTCCCCACCGCCTGGGCGCTCTCGCTTCTCGGTGTCGCGAACGTGTTCGTCCTGCTCGTCTTCTCCTCGAACCGGCAGGTGCTGAACGGCATCGGGCGTCTGGCCGAGGTGAACTACCTGCTCATCGGGCTGGCGTCGTTCCGGATCGTGGGCACCCTCGTCGTCTGCTGGACGGGCATCGGCATCGTGGCGGTCGCGGCCGTCGACGTGCTCGGCATCCTGGGCTTCGGCATCGTGACGTACGTGCTCCGACGCCTGCGAGCCCCCGAGATCACCGCCCGCCCGCGCGACTTCCGCTGGAGCGTCTTCCGCGAGCTGTTCGGCGTCTCTTCGCAGCTCATGGTGCTGGGCCTGGCAGGGGTCGTCATCATGCAGGTGGGGGGCATCCTCACCGCACTCCTGCTCCCGATCGCCTTCACGGCGCTCTACGCCGCCGGCCAGCGCATCTACCTGCTCGTGAAAGAGGTGACGGGCTCGCTCGCCGTGGCCCTGCTGCCGACGGCGTCCATGCGCCACGGCGGCGCAGAAGGCGCCCCCATCGGCGAGCTCTATCTGCGTGGCACGAGCTACGCCAACATGCTCATGACGGTCGTCCTCGTGCCGGTCGTCGTGTTCATGCCCGAGATCATGCGCCTGTGGCTCGGGCCCACGGGAACGGGCGCCACGATCGTCGCGCAGGTCCTCGTGCTGTCGCTGTTCGCCAACAACAACCACCTGCTGGCGGTGCCGATCCTCACCGCGCAGGGCTCGGTACGCGGCTACGCGGTGCTGCACACGGTCTGGGCGGTGTCGGGGACCGCGCTCGCGATCGTGCTCGGAGGACCCCTCGGACTGACCGGCATCGCGCTGGGTCTCACGATCCCCGTCCTGCTGCTCGAGCCGGTCTACGTCGGCATCGCGCTGCGCCGGCTGGATCTCACCGCGAAGGACTTCGCCGTCCGGTGCCTTCTGCTGCCCTTCGGCCTCGTGGCGCCGCCCGCGGCGCTGCTGTACGTCACCAGCCTGCTCGACCCCCCGCTCGCGCTGATCCCCGCGATCGCCGCGGTCTGGGCGCTGGTCGCCGCCGCGCTCTACTACTTCTTCGCACTCGATCAGTCGACACGCTCGTCGCTGACGTCCGCCGTCTCCCGCCCGTTCCGCGGCGGCCGCCCCGTGGAGGATGCTCCGTGACCCTGCCCATCGAGAACGACACCCCCTCGGCTCCCCGGAGCGACGACGCGATCGCCGAACTCCGGCGGCGGTCGCTGCATGCGCTCTCCACGCTCCACCACGGCGTGCACCGGCTGGTGCTGACCGATTTCCCGGACTACGCGAACATCGGCGACTCGGTGATCGCGCTCGGCCAGGCCGAGTACTGGCGTCAGGCGGGCATCGTCGTCGAGGCGACGTACTCGTGGCGCACGATCGCCCCGCGGGTGTACGAGTCGGCCGTGCCGGTCGCCATCCAGGGCGGCGGGAACTTCGGCGGTCTCTATCCGCAGCACGGCGAGCACCGCTATCGGCTCGCGGAGCGCCTGCGCCCCGACACCGAGCTCATCCAGGAGCCCCAGTCCGTGCACTTCGCGACGGATGCCGATCGCCAGGAGTTCGCCACGCGCATGGCGACCCGCCGGAGGCTGCGCATGGCCGTCCGCGATCGCGCGTCGCTCGAGGCGGTGCGCGACCTCGTCCCCGACGTGATCCTCGCCCCCGACAGCGTGCACATGCTCGGCCGGCTCGACTCGGCGCCGCCCACGAGGGCGGTCGTGCATCTGCTGCGGCGCGACGACGAGAGCGCGGGGCCGGGAAGCGACGCCCGCGCCGTCGACTGGCCCGCCATGACGTTCGCCGACCGGCTGCGCCGACGGCTGAGCCGCACCGTGTTCGAGGGCGCCGTGACCCGCACGATGAATCGGTCGACCGAGCGATGGTTCGCCGACGCGTCGAAGCGGCTCGCCACCGGAATCGCCCTCCTCTCCCCCGGCGAGACGATCGTGACCGACCGCCTCCACGCGATGCTCATCGCCCTGCAGATGGGCCGCCGCGTGATCGCGATCGACAATGCGAACGGAAAGCTCACCAGCTACGCCGCCACGTGGCTCGACGACCTCGATCTTCCGCTCGAGTTCGCCGCGGACGTTCCCGCCGCCACGGAGATGGTGTAGCCGTGGTCATCGCACGCGTGCCGCGGTCCTCGCACGTCGATACGGAGGAGCGCGTCTCGGTCGTGCCTTCCGGCTCGGCCGAGTCGGGTCGCCTCCGCGGACGGGATCTCCTCTCGGCGGGCGCCCGGATCAGCGTCGAGCTCGCCCCGCTCATCGTGCCCGAGCGCGAGACCGTGGTCCGTGCGGTGCGGGAGCTCATCGGCAAGGGTGCGGCGGCACGCGCGGGCCGCACCTTCCGCGGCGCCCGCTGGAGCTACGACCCGGAGTCCCTCGACGCGCAGGCCGAGCGCATGGTGCGGGCGCTCCCCGTCGGCTTCACCGGCGACGAGGGGCTCCCGAGACTGCGCGAGGCCGCGCCGGCCGACCTTCCTTTCGTCGTGTTCCTCGGTGAGGACCGGGCGTCGCTGTGCATCGACCATCGTCTGGGCGACGGATTCCTCAGCGTGATGCTCACCGCCGGCGCGCTGGCCGGACGCGGTGCCCCCGCGGTGTTCGCGTCGGCCGACGACAGGGATCCGCTGCCCTCGGCGCTCGCCGCGACGTACGGGCAGCACCTCGATCGTGTGGGGGCGCTCCTGCGGGATCGATGGAACGACCACCGCCCCGCGTACGAGGGACCGACCGTCGCGGCGGACCGCGGAGGACTCGACCTGGTGACGGGCACGATGGACTCCACGACGTTCAGGGACCTCGCGGACTGGAGCAAGGGCCGCGTCCCCCCGACGCTCGCCCTGATGTTCGCTCTGCGGGAGGCCCTGCGGCGCTCGGGGATCCCGGTGATGGACACCGGGGCGATCCTGGTGGACCTGCGCCGGTACCTTCCCAGCGGACGATCCACGCTCGCGAACTTCGTCGTCGGGCACCCGGTCGTGGTCGACGGCGGGATCGACGCGGCCGGCGCGCGCTTCCAGCAGGACATCCACGTCGGACGACCGCTCGCCGCCCTCACCTCGGGCCTCCTCACGCGCGGCTGGCGTCGGCGCGCTCCTCGGACCGTGCCGGCGGCGGCGGGTCCGATCGTGAGCGACATGGGCTTCCTCCGCGCACTCGAACCGCTCCCGTGGGCGTCGGACGACCCCGTCGTACGCGTCTCCGTGGATCCCGCGGCGCGCAACGGGATCACGGCGCTCACCGCGGTCCTCCGTCATCGCCTGAACATCTCGATGAGCTTCGACGGATCGCTGTGGCCGCGGGATGCCGTCGCCGCCGCCTGCGACCTTCTCCGTCACGATCCGAAAGGCCTGCTGCAATGACTGCGACCGCACCCACGCCCGTGACCGATCCCGGCACGGTCTCCGCTGCGCCACCGAGGTCGCGCCGACGGCGCAGGAGGTGGCTCGCGCTGGGCATCCCCGCCGGCATCCTGGTGGTCGTGCTCGTCCTGGGCGCGGTGTGGTGGTTCACCGGTTTCTCCTTCCTCAATGCGCGCTACGGCGACGACGGCGTGCTGTTCGAGGACTTCGACGGCGCGGCGGGCGCGAAGCCGAACCCCGAGGTCTGGAACATCCAGACCGGAGGGGGCGGATGGGGCAACAACGAGCTCCAGGAGTACACCGAGGACGCGGTGGCCCTGGACGGCTCGGGCAACCTCGTCATCACGGCGACGGTGCCCGCGGACGGCAGCCAGCCGACCTCCGGCCGCATCACGAGCCATGGCAGCTGGTCGTTCACGTACGGCCGCCTCTCGGCGCGGGTCAAGCTGCCCGAGGGCCAGGGTCTGCTCCCCGCGTTCTGGCTGCTCGGCGACAACGTGGATCGGGTGGGCTGGCCCGCCGCCGGAGAGATCGACATCATCGAGACGCCGAACTCGACCAGCCGCAGCGCGCATCACATCCACGGCCCCAACAACTTCATCGACAACTGGTCGCTCAACGAATCGGTGGATCTGCCGGTGCCTCTCGCCGACGACTTCCACATCTTCACCGTCGAGAAGCAGCCGGGTCGCGTCATCCTGGCCATCGACGATCAGATCGTCATGGACGTCGAGGAATGGGACGTCCCCGTTCCCGGGCGATGGGTGTTCGACGACCCCACGCACGCCCTGTTCAGCCTCGCCGTCGGCGGCAACTGGCCCGGCGACCCCGACGCGACCACGCCGGTCGTGAACGAGATGGTGATCGACTGGATGCTGTTCACTCCGCCGGACCAGCTCGACGACTCCCCCTTCGGATCCGTTCCCGGCGCGGCGGGGACGCAGCCGTGAGCGACAACACCATGGCCGAGGCCGTCGGCATCGGCCCGCTCGTGCGCAGCATCGTGCAGGACCTGTCGTGGGGATGGAAGTCGTTCGTCACCAACAGCGTGGCCGGCTCGCCGCTGTGTCCTCGAGCGCTCCGCTACGCGATCCTGCGCCTGCGCGGCTTCGACGTGCGAACGCCCAAGGTGCAGTCCCGCTGCACCTTCACGGGAGGACGCGACATCCGGATCGGAGTGCGCACCTCCGTCAACGTCTCGTGCTACTTCGAGGCCGTGGCCCCGATCCGGATCGGGGAGGACTGCCATATCGCGATGTTCGTCACGATCGTCACGAGCTCCCACGACGTCGGGCCGGCCGGCGTGACCCACCGTCGCACGAGCGCGCCCGTCACGATCGGCGATCGGGTGTGGCTCGGGGTGCGCGTCACCGTCCTCCCGGGCGTGACGATCGGCGACGACGTGATCGTCGCGGCGGGCGCCGTGGTCACCCGGGACCTGCCCGCCGGAGCGGTGTACGGCGGCGTTCCCGCCCGCCTCATCCGGACGCTCGACGAGTCCCCGTCCGCGCGTTGACTCGCCGCCGCAGCGGCGGGCTGAGAGGCGCCCCGGCGCTGCGCGGCGTCCGGGATCAGAGGCGCGTGCGCCCCGCGTGCATCACCGTACGCAGCAGCAGGCCCACCACGAGGGCCCAGAACGCGGCGCTCACGCCCAGGATCGCGACCCCCGACGCCGCGACGACGAAGGTGACGACGGCGGGCAGACGCTCGCCGGGATCGTCGATCGCCTGCTGGATCGCCGAGCCGAACGCGCCGAGCAGCGCGATGCCGGCGACGGCGGGGATGACCCCCTCGGGCGCCAGGACCACGAGTGCGACGAACGCCGCGGAGAGCCCGGCGAGCACGATGTTCGAGACGCCCGACGAGAACGCCGCGACCCAGCGGCGCTGCGGATCGGGCTCCGCCTCGGGCGCGGCCGACAGAGCCGCGCTGATGGCGGCGAGGTTGATGACGTGTCCGCCCGCGGGGGCGGCGAGAGCGGTGCCGAGGCCGGTGACGAGCATCGCGGGGCGCCAGGGCACCTCGTAGCCGTAGCTGCGCATGATCGCCACCCCGGGCACGTTCTGGGAGGCCATCGTGACGAGGAAGAGCGGCAGGGCCACGCCCACGAGCGCCCCCAGCGAGAAGCTGGGCGCTGTGAGCTCCAGTCGAGGGATCAGCAGACCGGGATCGATCGACGCGCCGGTGGAGACCAGGTGGACGGTGACGACGACGGATGCCGCGACGAAGGCGAGCGGCACCGCCCATCGGGGCGCCAGTCGCACGAAGACGAGCCACGTGAGGATCACGGGCGCGACGGCCCACGGGTCTGCGACGAGGCCGCTCACGGGAGCGATGCACAGCGGCAGCAGCACGCCTGCGAGCATCGCCTGCGCGATCGAGGGCGGGATCTGCGCGATGAGACGGCCGAGGTACGGCCACGCGGCCGTGAGGAGGATCAGCGCGGCGACGACGAGGAACGCACCGACGGCGGCCGGCCACCCTCCTTCGACCGCTCCGGTGGTCGCCAGGAGCGCGGCGCCCGGCGTCGACCAGGCGACCGTGATCGGCATCCGGAACCGCCACGCGAGCACCATCGCCGCCACGCCCATCGTGAGGCACAGCGCCAGCAGTCCGCTCGCCGCCTGATCGGGCGTCGCGCCCACCGCGTCGAGACCGGTGAGCACGACGGCGAACGAGCTCGTCACGCCCACCAGCGCCGTGACGATGCCGGCCACGATCGCGCGCGAGTTCGATGTTCGGGCGGGTCGGTCGGTCATGCGTTCCTCGAGGTCGGGCGAACCCCGACGCTAGCGCATGGCGGCGGCAGCCGATGCGTGCCGCGGACGGACGCGTGGCCTGGAGCGCGTCAGCCCGCGGGGTCCACGTCGATGTCGACGGTGACCCACGGGACGACGATGCCTGCGGCGAGGTCTGCGTGCGAGGCCGTGAAGAACCAGACGCAGCCCGCCGCGAACGCGACGGCCACGATGATCGGCATCGCCCAGGCGATGCCCGACAGCACGCGGGCGATCCGACGGGGATCGTCGAACGTGAGCACCCGGCCGATCCCGATGACGAAGACCAGCGCCATCACGAGCCATACGAGCGGCGCGGGCCCCATCGCCGCGCTGAAGCAGAGCGGATCGCCGCTCGCCACCGCGACCGAACGATCGTCGGGCAGCGCGGTGCATCCCCCGCGCGACGCGCGCGCGAAGACGCCGTACAGCACGGCCCACAGCAGCGCGCGGCGTGCGAGCGCATGGATCTCGGGAAGGAACTCACCGGCGAGCGGAGCGCTGGTGATGCGATCTGGCGTCGTCATGGACATCGTTCGACCTCCTCCGACGACGCTATCACCGGCCGTTTCGTGCGCAACGGATCGCGCCCGATGCGGGCGGTGCGAGGCGAAGTGCGGAGGCGGCGTGGTTAGGGGCGGGCTCAGGCGGTGATGACCTGAGCGGTGCCGAGCGCGGCATCCGGACCCATCTCGTCGGCGATGCGACGCGCCTCTTCGATGAGCGTCGCCACGATCTCGGCCTCGGGCACGGTCTTCACGACCTGCCCCTTGACGAAGATCTGGCCCTTGCCGTTGCCCGACGCGACGCCGAGGTCGGCTTCGCGGGCCTCACCCGGACCGTTCACGACGCACCCCATGACCGCCACGCGGAGGGGGACGGTGACATCCTTCAGCCCTTCGGTGACGTTGTCGGCGAGCGAGTACACGTCCACCTGAGCGCGGCCGCACGACGGGCACGACACGATCTCGAGCTTGCGCTCGCGCAGGTTCAGCGACTGCAGGATCTGGTGCCCGACCTTGACCTCTTCGGCGGGCGGTGCCGACAGCGAGACGCGGATCGTGTCGCCGATCCCCTCGCCGAGGAGGATGCCGAACGCCGTCGCGCTCTTGATCGTGCCCTGGAACGCGGGGCCCGCCTCGGTCACGCCCAGGTGCAGGGGCCAGTCGCCCATCTGCGCCAGGAGGCGGTACGCCTTCACCATGACGACGGGGTCGTTGTGCTTCACCGAGATCTTGAAGTCGTGGAAGTCGTGCTCCTCGAACAGCGAGGCCTCCCAGCGCGCGCTCTCGGCGAGCGCTTCGGGCGTGGCCTTGCCGTACTTCTGCAGCAGACGCGGATCGAGCGACCCCGCGTTGACGCCGATGCGCAGCGACACGCCGGCGGCCTTGGCCGCAGCGGCGATCGCTCCCACCTGGTCGTCGAACTTGCGGATGTTGCCCGGGTTGACGCGAACCGCCGCGCACCCGGCGTCGATCGCCTGGAAGACGTACTTCGGCTGGAAGTGGATGTCGGCGATGACGGGGATCTGGCTCTTCTTCGCGATGATGTGCAGCACGTCGGCGTCGTCCTGCGACGGCACCGCGACACGCACGATCTCGCAGCCGGATGCCGTGAGCTCGGCGATCTGCTGAAGCGTGGCGTTGATGTTCGTCGTCGGAGTCGTGCACATCGACTGGACGCTGATCGGCGCATCGCCGCCGACGAGCACCTTGCCGACCTTGATCTGACGGCTCTTGCGGCGGGGGGCGAGAACGTCCGGCACGCGAGGCATACCGAGATTGACTGCTGGCACGCCTCCAGCCTACGACCCGCCCGGCCGCTCCGGCTGGCCGGAGCCTGGGCGGATGCCGTGACCCTACTTCTTCAGGCGATCCATCTCGGCCTGGATCTTCGCCTCGTCCGGCCCCCCGCCACCCGACCCGAACGCGGCGATGCCCGCCGCCACGACCCCGATGCCGACGCCGAGGATCGGCCACATCGGCCAGAAGTACGACCCGACTCCCCCGCTGAACAGCCAGATGGCGGTGAAGAGGATCGACAGCAGCACCCAGCCGCCGAGGATCTGCCAGAAGTGGTTCTTGGCTTTGAGGTTGCTGATGGCCTGTGCCCGCAGATCGTCCGTCATGCCGTCAGCATAGGGGCGGCGAGATGCCCGGTCACCCGCGCATTCCGGCCGGTCCGCCCGCTTCCGGCACGGAGGACACGCCGGGCGGCTGTGGTAGTTTCGGCGCATGCCCGCGAACCTCACCTGGTGGCCCGCCTCCTAGGCGGGTGTTCGCACGACGACAGACCGCCCCCTCCGGGCGGTCTTCTTTTGTAGGGCGACCGTCCGCCACAACGAAAGACCGACGATGACCGGGTCAGCTACCCCCTCCATCCAGGATCTCGCCGCGCGCGGCATCCCGTTCGCCCTCATCGCCCGCGACGGCGAGACCGTCGAGGTGCTCACCGGCGACGTCGTCGATGTCGAGCTCCTCGCCGACATCCCGCTGACGGATGCCGCGGGCACGCCGCGCGAGGTCCTCGCCCTCGTGCCCTTCCGCCAGGTGCGCGAGCGCGGCTTCGCGTGCCACGACGACGATGCGCCCCTGCGCTGCCTCGTGGTCGACGGTCACGATCCGCTCCCCCGCGACGAGGTGATCGCCGCACTCCCGACCGCCGCGGTGCCGCTCGAGGACGCCGGCTTCGACATCGCCGACGACGCGTACGCCGACATCGTCCGCCGCGTCATCGCCGACGAGATCGGCCGCGGCGAAGGCGCGAACTTCGTCATCCGGCGCGACTTCACGGCCCGGGTCTCCACGGATGCCGCCACCGCCGCCCTCACCTGGTTCCGGGCCCTGCTCGAGCACGAGCGCGGCGCGTACTGGACGTTCGCGATCGTGACCCCCGGTCACGTCGCGGTGGGGGCGAGCCCCGAAGCCCACGTCAGCGCGCAGGACGGCGTCGTGACGATGAACCCGATCTCGGGGACCTTCCGCCACCCCGCGGGCGGGGCGACCCCCGACACGCTCGCCGAGTTCCTGCGGTCGACGAAGGAGACCGAGGAGCTCTTCATGGTCGTCGACGAGGAGCTCAAGATGATGAGTGCCGTCTGCTCGGACGGCGGGCGCATCACGGGCCCGCATCTCAAGGAGATGTCGCGACTGACCCACACCGAGTACGTCCTGCGCGGACGCAGCCGGCTCGATCCGCGCGACATCCTGCGCGAGACGATGTTCGCTCCGACGGTCACGGGCTCGCCGATGCAGAACGCGTGCACCGTCATCACGCGGCACGAGACCACCCCGCGCGGCTACTACTCGGGAGTGGCGGCCCTGTTCACCCCGCGTCCTTCGACAAGCTCAGGAACCGGGACGACGAGCTCAGGAACCGGGACGACGAGCGCGGGAACCGGGACCGAGGACGGCGAGCCGACGCACGACCTCGACGCGCCCATCCTCATCCGCACCGCCTACCTCGTCGACGGTCGGCTGCGCGTCCCGGTGGGCGCGACGCTCGTGCGTCACTCGGATCCGGACGGCGAAGTCGGCGAGACGCACGGCAAGGCCGCGGGCGTCCTCGGCGCGATCGGCGCCGTGCCCCGCGATCGCGTGGCCGAAGCCGTCGTGCTCGACGAGGACGAGCCGACGGCCGAGCCGCGCCGCCTCGCCGACGACGCCGCGATCGCCGAGCTCCTCGAATCGCGCAACAGCCGCCTCGCCGCGTTCTGGCTGAACCCCCAGGCCGCGGGCGCCGGCCCGTTCGCCGGGCGCTCCGCGCTCGTCGTCGACGCGGAGGACCGCTTCACGACGATGCTCGCCCACCAGCTGCGCCATCTCGGACTCGACGTCGAGATCGTCCCGTGGAACGACGTCACCGACGCGCAGGTCGACGACGCCGAACTCATCGTCTCGGGCCCGGGTCCCGGCGACCCGCGAGACCCCGACGCCGCCCGCATGAGGCGTATGCGCGACGTCGTGGCGCGACGCCGTGCCTCAGGACGCCCGCTGCTCGCGGTCTGCCTGAGCCACCAGATCCTCGCCGATTCCCTCGGCATCGACCTGGCGCCTCTGACATCGCCCCATCAGGGCCTGCAGAAGACGGTCGACGTGTTCGGCGAGCCGGCCTCGATCGGCTTCTACAACACGTTCACCGCACGCGTCGCACCCGGCGTCGACCGGGTCGGCGAGACGGAGGTCGCCGCGGATGCCGCCGGCGACGTCTACGCGCTGCGCGGGCCGGGCTACGCGTCCGTGCAGGGCCACCTCGAGTCGATCCTCTCGCGTGACGGCATGACGACGCTCGAGCGTCTCGTCTCGCACGCGCTCACTCCCGTCGGGGCCTGACCGTCAGGGCGGTCACCGTCCGGCTCGTGCGGCGAGCAGGCGCTGCTCGGCGCGATTGGCCGTGAGCTCGAGGGCCCGCAGGTCCGCCGCCGTCGCGGCGTCCTCGAGCCCCATTCGCCGCAGCAGGTGTCCGCGCACGGCGTGCCAGAGGTGGTAGCCCTCGAGCGCGGAGGACAGACGTTCCACCTCCACGAGACCCGCCTCGGCGCCCTCCACCTCGGCGAGCGCGACGGCGCGGTTCAGCCTCACCACCGGCGACCGGTCGTAGGCGAGCAGCATGTCGTACAGGGTCAGGATCTGCAGCCAGTCCGTCTCGTCCGCCGCAGGGGCGTCCGCGTGGCACGCGGCGATCGCCGCGTGCAGCTGCCACCGGCCGGGTCGACGCAGGAGCGCCGCACGCTCCAGCGCACGCCGACCGCGGTCGAGGAGCGCGGCATCCCAGCGCGACCGATCCTGCTCGCCGAGCAGCACCAGGTCCCCGTCGACGGAGCGCGCCGATTCGCGCGCACGGTGCAGCAGCAGAAGAGCGACGAGCCCGTGGGCCTCGGCCTCGGAGGGCAGGGCGTCGGCGACGACGGCGGCGAGCCAGAGGGCGTCGTCGGCCAGGTCGCGATCGGCTGCCGCGTCTGCACCGGCGACGAGGTGCGCCTCGCTGTACATGACCGACACGATGCTCAGCACGACGTCCAGACGCGGCGCGCGCTCCGCGCCGTCGGGTATCGCGAGGGGGATGCCGGCCGAGCCGATCTTGCGCTTGGCGCGCACGATGCGCTGCGCGACGGTCGGCACCGCCGACAGCGTCGCGCGGGCGATCTGCTCGGTCGTCAATCCGCACACGGCCCGGAGCGTCAGCGCGAGCTGAGCCTCCGCGGCGATCGCCGGGTGGCAGCACCCGACCAGCAGCGGCAGGCGCTCGTCGGCGTCCGATTCTCCGGCGGGCGGGTCCGACGCGAGCAGAGCGAGCTTCGCGCGGTAGACCCGCTCGCGTCTGAGGCGATCGAGGGCGTCGTGCCGCGCAGCCTGCATGAGCCATGCTCCCGGGCGCGGGGGGACGCCGTTGCGCCGCCAGTCGACGAGGGCGGATTCGATCGCGGCGGCGACGGCCTCCTCGGCGACGTCGAGGCTGCCGATCCTCCGCGCGAGCGCGCCGACCAGACGGCCGGACTCCTCGCGGACGACGCGTGCGAGGAGCAGATCGGATGCCGCGCCCCCCGCGGGATCGCGCGAGGACGCGGCATCCGACGACATCACTGCTCGAACTGGCTGTAGTCGGTGACCATCGGACGGATCTCGACGGAGGTGCCCTCGAGCTCGAGCATGGGCCACGATCTGGCCAGCGCGATCGCGGCGTCGAGGTCGGGCACGTCGATCACGCTGAACCCGCCGATGACCTCCTTGGCCTCCGAGAACGGTCCGTCGACGACCACGGGACCGTCGGCGGCGAACTTCACGCTCGTCGCGAGGTCGGCGGGCATGAGCTCTGCACCCGAGTCCTCTATGACGGCGTCGTGCTCTTGATACCACTGGAAGATGCGGCCGTAGACCTCTTGGGCGCGCTCCGGCGGCACCGCGGCGTCGAGTTCGGGCGTGGAGGTGAACATGATGACGTACTTCACGGTCGTGGTCCTTTCGTCATGGGAACCGTTTCATCCCCACAGCGAACGGGCAAGGCGCTTTTCGACACCCGCGTCCCACATTCTTCTCAGAAGAGCGAGACCGGGTTGAAGAGGTCGGCGAGGATCAGCGTCCCGCCCATGACCAGCAGCGCGATGAACACCGCGAAGGTCGCCGGGACGAGTCTGGTCGCGTCGACGGGCCGGGGCGGCGGCCGCCGGAAGAGCTTCGCCCACAGTCGCTTGATCCCCTCCCACAGTGCCACCACGACGTGACCTCCGTCGAGCGGGAGGAGCGGGATGAGGTTGAAGACGAAGAGGGCGATGTTGAGCGAGGCCAGCAGTCCGATGAACCCCGAGATCCGGTTCAGGACGGGCGCTTCGGATGCCGCGACCTCACCGGCGAGCCTGCCCGCGCCGACGACGCTCAGGGGACCGTTCGGGTCGCGCTCCTGACCCGTGAACAGGTCCACCCCGGTCTGCCACACCTTGACGGGGAGCTGCCAGATGATGCCGGCGACGGCGCCGACGTTCTCGACGGCTGCCTGCGGTCCTGCCCATGCGGGCTGCTGGACGAAGGCGACGGACGGTCCGATGCCGGCGAAGCCGACCTCGACGGTCTCGCCGGCGATGGGCTGCCCCTGGGCATCGGTCGCCTGCTGCGTCACGGCGACAGGGGTCAGCCGGAGCGTCTGCTGAGAGCCGTCGCGCTCGACGACCACCGGGATCGTCTTGTCCGCCGACGCGCGGATGACGGCGGACGCGGCCTCGAAGGAGGCGACGGGGGTCCCGTCGACCGAGAGGATCACGTCCCCCGGCTCGAAGCCCGCGGAGGCCGCCGGCGAGGCCGGGTCCGAGGCGAGGCATTCGGTGCGCGCCGTGTCGGCCGGGACGCACTCGTTGACGCGGGACACGGTGGTGGTGGCGGTCTGCACCCCGATGCCGCTGAGGAGGATGGCGAACAGCACGACCGCGAACAGGAAGTTCATGATCGGGCCGCCGAGCATGATGACGACGCGCTTCCAGACCGGAAGCTTGTAGAAGACGCGGTCGTCGTCGGCGATGAGCGTCTCGTCGTTGGCGGCCCGGGCGTCCTGGACCATGGTGGCGAAGAACCCGCCGGCCGCGCGCCCCTGCGCAGCGCCCCCCGATCCCTGCGCCTGCTTCTCAGGAGACGGCGGGTACATGCCCGCCATCGAGATGAAGCCGCCGAGCGGGATGGCTTTGACGCCGTACTCCGTCTCGCCGATCCGCCGCGACCACAGGGTGGGGCCGAAGCCGATCATGTACTGCCCCACGCGGACGCCGAACTTCTTCGCGGGAACGAGATGGCCGAGCTCGTGGAGCGCGATCGACACCGCGAGCCCGACGACGAGCAGCACGACGCCGATGACGAAAGCGAGGATCTCCACAGGCACACCGTACTCGCGCGGGGCTTCGAATTGGCTCGGAGCGCTCTGCGCGTGCCCTAGCCTGGTCGCGGAGGAGCGCATGCACGCGAGACACACCCGCACGCTGCGCGGCACGACGGCCGCGGCGATCGCGACGTGGACCGCTGCCGTCTCGCACACGCTGGGCGGCGGATCGTTCCCCGCTCCAGCGCTCATCCTCGTCGTCACGGCTCTCGCGGCCCCGATCGCGGTCGCCCTCGCCGGGCGCCGTCTCGGCCTCGGGCGACTCGTCGTCACCGTGATCGCCGCGCAGGCGCTTCTGCACGTCGGTTTCGCGGCGACCGCGGGCCTCGACCCGTCCGCGCCCACGGGCCACGTGCACGCCGGAGCGCTGCCCCTCACCGGCGGCTTCGCCTCGCTCGTCCCCGACGCGGGCATGACGGTCGCGCACGCCGTCGCCGCTCTCCTGACGATCGCCGTCCTGTTCCGAGGCGAGCAGCTTCTGCGTCTGATCGCCCGCGGCGTCCGCGACGTCTTCGCGCGCGCGATCGTGCGACTGCCGGCACCGGCCTCCCGCGTGCCGCTCGTGTCGTCCGTGCCCGACGCCCCGCGCCTCACCCCGTTCACCGCCGTCGTCTCGCGACGCGGCCCGCCGTCCTTCGTCACCGCGGCTCTCTGAGCCGCCGCAGCAACACCTCGTCGAGCACCGATCCCGGTGCCCGTCGTCCCCTGCACCCGCGCAGGCGCCGTGCGCCGCGCATCCAGACGAAGGAACCTCGAAATGACCATCACGCACACCTCCCCCCGTCCCCGCCGCCGCACCGGCCTCATCGTCACCGGCGCGACCGCCGGCGTCCTCCTCGCCGTCGCCGCGCCGCTCGCGGCATCCGCCCACGTGACCGTGACGCCGGATGCCGCAGCCGCCGGCGCGTACTCCGTGCTGACCTTCGCGTTCAGCCACGGCTGCGAGGACTCGCCGACGACCTCGCTCACGATCGACATCCCCGAGGGGATCGACTCGCTCGCACCGCAGATCGAGCCCGGCTGGACGATCGAGGCCGTCGGGGCGGAGTCCGGCATCCCGACCCAGGTCGTGTACACGGCCGACGAGCCCGTCGAGAACGGGCTGCGGGCGACGGTCACCCTGCAGGCGAAGTTCGCCGAGGACACCGCGGGTGAGACGCTCGCCTTCCCCGTCGTCCAAGGCTGCGTCGAAGGCGAGACCGCATGGGTGGACCTCGCCGAGGACGGCCAGGACCCGCACGATCTCGAGTCGCCGGCTCCGGTCGTGACGATCAGCGCCGCGACGGAGGACGAGCACGGCGCAGGCCACGAGGCCGAGACGACCGCCGACGCGGGCGACGGCGAGACCGCCGCCGCGTCGACCGACGCCGACCCGATCGCACGCTGGCTCGCCGCGGGCGGTCTCGTCGCCGGGCTCGCGGCGCTGGCCGTCGCGCTCCTCCGCGGACGCGCGCGCAAGGCCTGACCCGAGGGCCGGGGGCGGAGCGCGCCGCCCCGCCCCCGGCGTCATCCGCGCGGGATGGTTGAATGGATGCGCCATGCCCAGTGACGCCACGCCTTCGAACATCCCGCCGGTCCTCCGCCCGGATGCTCCCCCTGTCCGCGCCCTGGGCGACCTCGCCGAGCGCTTCGCGACCGATGTCCGCGGCGACACGTCGGGGGTCCAGCTCACCGGCCTCACCCTCGCCACCGCCGATCTCCGCCCCGGCGACGTCTTCGTCGCCGTGCAGGGCGGGACGCGCCACGGCGCGGAGTTCGCGAGCGTCGCGGCAGGAAAGGGTGCGGTCGCGATCGTGACGGATGCCGCCGGCGCACCTCTCGCGGCGGAGGCGGGTCTTCCGGTCGTGGTCGTCGAAGACCCCCGAGGCGCGCTGGGCGACCTGTCGGCCTGGGTGTACGGCACGGGCCGCGACGACGACCTCCCGCTCCTGTTCGGCACGACCGGCACGAACGGCAAGACGAGCGTCTCGCACCTGCTCGAGGGCATCCTGGGTCAGCTCGGCGCCGTGACCGGACTCTCGTCGACGGCGGAGCGCCACATCGCCGGCCAGGTGATCGTGTCGCGCCTGACGACTCCCGAGGCGTACGAGATGCACGCGCTCCTGGCCCTCATGCGCGAGCGCGGGGTCGAAGCCGTCGCGGTCGAGGTGAGCGCTCAGGCGCTCAGCCGCCGGCGCGTGGACGGTCTCGTGTTCGACGTCGCAGGCTTCACCAACCTCACCCACGACCACCTCGACGACTACGCCGACATGCGCGAGTACTTCGAGGCCAAGCTGCCGCTGTTCCGCCCCGACCGCGCGCGCCGCGCCGTCATCTGCATCGACAGCGACCAGGGCGCGGAGGTGCTCGCACGCAGCGAGGTGCCCGCGGTGACCGTCGGCACACCCGATCTCGCCGCCGACCCCGCGGCCGCGCGTGCCGCGGACTGGGTGGTCGAGATCCTCGACGAGCGCCAGGACGGCACCGAGTTCCATCTCGCCGGCCCCGACGGCCGCTCCCTCACCACCGTGGTCCCCGTGATCGGACGCCACATGGCCGCCAACGCGGGCCTGGCGATCGTCATGATCCTCGAAGCCGGGTACGCCTGGGAGCGGATCGCCGCGGTCCTCGACGGCGGACGCATCGACGCCTACCTGCCGGGTCGCACCGAGCGCGTCTCGGGCGAGCGGGGCCCCGCGGTCTACGTCGACTTCGGCCACTCCCCCGACGCCTTCGAGAAGACGCTCGCCGCGGTCCGGCGGGTCACCCCGGGGCGCGTCGTGATGCTCTTCGGGGCAGACGGCGACCGCGACGCCACCAAGCGTCACGACATGGGGCGCACGGGCGTCGAGGGCAGCGACATCCTGGTCATCACCGATCACCACCCCCGCCACGAGGATCCGGACTCGATCCGCGCCACGCTGCTCGAAGGAGCCCGGCGCGCCCGACCCGATGCCGAGATCCACGAGTACTCGCCGCCCGAGCGGGCGATCATCGAGGCCGTGGCGCTCGTCGACGACGGCGACGCGATCCTGTGGGCGGGCCCGGGGCATCAGGACTACCGCGACATCCGCGGCGTCCGCACCCCGTACTCGGCGCGCGAGCTCTCGCGGCGAGCGCTCCGCGAAGCCGGATGGCCGGTGCCCGAGCCGCACTGGCCCGTGCCGTACCCCGACGACGAGACCCCCGCGTCAGACCCGCAGCGTCCGATCTACTGAGAGAGTCAGCGACCGGATGCCGCGATCACCCGATCCGCGGCATTCCTCGCCCACAGCTCGGCCTCTGCCAGCGACTCCCGAGTGAGAGCCTCAGGGGCCTCGTGCATCTCGACGACCCGCTCGATCGTCTCGACGATCGAGCGGAACGACAGACGCCCTTCGTGGAATGCGTCGACGGCCTGCTCGTTGGCCGCGTTGAACACCGCCGGGTAGGTGCCGCCGGCGCGACCGACGCGCTTGGCCAGCGCGACCGCGGGGAATGCGTCGTCGTCGAGCGGCTCGAACGTCCAGGACGAGGACACCGTCCAGTCCAGGGGCGCACCGACGTTCGCGACGCGGTGCGGCCAGTCCAGGCCAAGCGAGATGGGCAGCCGCATGTCGGGCGGCGACGCCTGGAGGATGGTCGACCCGTCGACGAACTCGACCATCGAGTGCACGATCGACTGCGGATGGACGGTGACGTCGATGTCGGCGTAGGGGACGCCGAAGAGCAGATGCGCCTCGATGACCTCGAGTCCCTTGTTCACCAGGGTCGCGGAATTGGTCGTCACGACGCGTCCCATGTCCCACGTCGGATGAGCGAGGGCCTCGGCCGGAGTCACGTCCGCCAACGACTCCCGGGATCGTCCGCGGAACGGACCGCCCGAGGCGGTGAGCACGAGGCGGCGCACTTCGCGGGGCTCTCCCGACCGCAGCGCCTGGGCGATCGCGGAGTGCTCGGAATCGACGGGGACGATCTGGCCGGGAGCCGCTAGCGCGGTCACGAGATCACCGCCCACGATGAGCGATTCCTTGTTCGCGAGGGCGAGCGTGCGCCCCTCTTCGAGAGCGGCGAGCGTGGGTCCGAGGCCGACCGAGCCCGTGATGCCGTTGAGCACGACATCGGCGTCGACCCCGCGCACGAGCTGCTCGGCCTCGACGGCCCCGAGCGCCGTGTGCTCGACCCCGAACTGCTCCGCCTGGGCCTGCATCGCGGCGCTGTTCGACCCGGCCGACAGGCCCACCACCTCGAACCGCTCGGGGTTCGCGCGGATGACGTCGAGCGCCTGCGTCCCGATCGAACCGGTGGAGCCGAGGATCAGGATGCGACGCATGACGTCAGCCTAGACGCGCCGCAGGCTACTGCTTGGCCGCCTCGATGATGTCCACGACGAAGACCAGCGTCTCGCCGGCGAGCGCGTTGTCGCTCGATCCGGCCTCGCCGTACCCGCACGCCGGCGACATCGACACGAGCACCGTCGAGCCGACCTTCTGCCCCTCGAGCGCTCGCTTGAACCCGGCGACGACACCGGTCGTGGCGAAGGTCGCGGGCTCGCCGCGGGTCCAGCTGGAATCGAACTCCGTGCCGTCGCTCCACTTCACGCCCGTGTAGTTCACCGTGACGTTGTCACCGGGCTCGACCGTCGCACCGTCGCCCTCTTCGAGGACCTCGAGCTGCACGCCGTCGGGCGCGTCGCCCTCGGGGATCGTGACCGTGGGCACGCCCTCGGCCGAGAACGCCACCGACGGGAACACGTCGCCCGGCTCGGAGATCGAGCACCAGTCGGCCTCGGGGGTGATCCCGAGGATGTCGATGACCCACACCGTCGACGGCGATCCCTCGGCAGCGGGGACCGTCAGGACCACGCGTGATCCCTCGGTCGCGCATCCGAGGATCTGGTCGAGTCCTCCGCCGAGGACGGCGGGCTGGGTCACGCCCGCGCCGTCGTAGCCCTCGGAGTAGAGGCTCTCGCCCGTCGTGCCGTCGAACACCGTGCGCGCGTAGCTCACGTAGTCGCCCTCCGCGATCGCGGCGCCGTCGCCTTCCACCGCGACAGCGCGCTCGGGCGTCTCGAGCTCCAGCGGCATCGTGAATTCGGCCGTCGGGGTCTCACCGATCTCGCCGGTCACCTCGACCGACGAGGCGACGTCGCCGTCGGGCAGGACAGACGCGCACAGCCCGGCACCGGCATCCGCCGTCGGCGACGACTCGGGGGCGGCGGAACCGCACCCCGCGAGCACGAGCACCGCGAGGGCGGCGGCGGACAGAGCGGACAGACGGCGGATGCGCACGAAAAGACCTCGGGGTAGGCGGGCGGGAGCGTCCATCTTCGCGCACATTTCCTTTGGCGCGCCTGTGAAACGGCCATTCCGATACGGGAATGGAATCGGGAGTAGCCTCGTCGGGTGACTCTCGACCCCTCGCCCGAACCCGAAGAGAGCGACGAGGCGGCACCCGCCCGACGTATGGGGGCGACGTACGCGCTGGGTCGCGGCATCATCACCCCGCTCGCCCGGCTCATCTACCGTCCCCGCATCGAAGGCAAGGCGAATGTGCCGCGCACCGGGCCGGTGATCTTCGCGAGCAACCACCTGTCGTTCATCGACTCGATCGCCATCCCGGTCGCCGCCCCCCGGCCGGTGCATTTCCTGGCGAAGTCCAGCTATTTCGAGGGCTGGGCGTCGCGTCAGTTCTTCACGTCGATCGGCGCGATCCCCGTCGAGCGCGGCGCGGGGCAGGCCGCCCTCGACGCCCTCGACCAGCAGCGCAGGCTGCTCGACGAGGGAAGCACCGTCGCGCTCTACCCCGAGGGCACGCGATCCCTCGACGGGCGCCTCTACAAGGGCCGCACCGGCGTCGCATTCCTCGCGCTCGAGACCGGAGCCCCGGTCGTTCCCGTCGGCCTCATCGGCACCGACAAGGTCATGCCGGTCGGCGCCAAGATGCCCTCGCTCACCGAGCGCATCACCGTCAAGTTCGGCGAGCCGCTCGACCTCGCCCACCACGGCCCCGCCACCTCGGGTCGCGCGCGCCGGCTCGCGACCGACGAGATCATGGCCGCGATCCACGCCCTGTCCGGGCAGGAGCTCGCCAACGCCTACAACGAGGTGCCCGCCGCGACGCCCATCGAGCGCATCAAGCAGGTCCTCCCCCACGAGCGGCGCTGACCCTTCGGCGAGCTCAGGGACCG
>JBEVLS010000140.1:0-3170 GCA_040509015.1 Microbacterium sp. | reverse complement strand
GGACGGCGAGATGCCTCCGGCCCCGCGGCTCACCACCGGCGCACCGGGCTCCGGCGGATCCGCGCGACGGCGTGCCGGGGGCATGGCGTGTCGCGGTCAGGATCCGTCCCGAACCCGACGTGCCAGGCGTGGCCCCCACCGGCGCCACCCGATACGTTCGATGGAGGGCCCGCGGCATCCGCGGGAGAGAGAAAGGCGAACCCATGGCACTCGACGTTCTGAGCCTCGGCCAGGTGCGGATCCATTCCGGCGGCGCGACCCGCGAAGAGGCGATGAAGGAGGCCGCCGACATCCTCGAGGCCGCCGGCGCCGTGACCAACCGCTACTTCGACGCGATGCAGCAGCGCGAAGAGACGGTCTCGACCTACATGGGCAACGAGCTCGCGATCCCGCACGGCACGAACGAGACGAAGGCCGAGATCCTCGCCTCCGCGCTCTCGATCACCCGCTACGACGGCGGAGTGGACTGGGGCGGAGAGCCGGTCACGTTCGTCGTCGGCATCGCCGGCCGCGGCGACGAGCACCTCGAGATCCTCTCGCAGATCGCCATCCTCTTCTCGGACGAGGACGAGGTGGCCAAGCTCAAGGCCGCGCAGTCTCCGGAGGAGCTGTTCCAGCTCGTCTCGGCGGCAGGCGTCTGATGAAGGCCGTCCACTTCGGCGCGGGCAACATCGGCCGCGGTTTCGTCGGCCTGCTGCTCCACGAAGGCGGGTACGAGCTCGTCTTCTCGGATGTCGCCGCGCCCCTCGTCGACGCCATCAACGACGTCGACGAGTACACCGTCCACGAAGTGGGCGAGGGCGGCACCGACACCGTCGTCACGGGTTTCCGCGCGATCAACAGCGCGGAGCATCCGGACGAGCTGATCGAGGAGATCGCCGGGGCGAACATCGTCACGACGGCGGTCGGGCCCACGATCCTGAAGTTCGTCGCGCCCCACATCGTCGCCGGGCTGGCGCTGCGCGACCCCTCGTCTCCGCCGCTGCAGATCATGGCGTGCGAGAACGCGATCAACGCCACCGACCTGCTGCGCGACGAGATCGTCGCCCTGGCCGGCGACGCATGGGACGCCCTGTCGAGCCGCGCGGTGTTCGCCAACACCGCCGTCGACCGCATCGTCCCCGGGCAGCCGGCCGACGGAGGTGTCGACGTCACGGTGGAGCCCTTCTACGAGTGGGCGATCGAACGCCCGCCGTTCGGCGACGAGCCGCCG
Source organism: Microbacterium sp. (assembly GCA_040509015.1). Taxonomy (GTDB): domain Bacteria; phylum Actinomycetota; class Actinomycetes; order Actinomycetales; family Microbacteriaceae; genus Microbacterium. Next base: position 1,957 of record JBEVLS010000140.1, on the reverse strand, counting down.
AACATCCCCGGCGCGCACTTCGTGGACGACCTCGCGCCCTACATCGAGCGCAAGCTCTTCACGGTCAACACGGGCCACGCGACGACGGCGTACTTCGGCGCGCAGGCGGGGGTCGAGAAGATCTCGGACGCCCTCGCCGATCCCGAGATCGCCGCGAAGGTCGAGGCGACCCTCGAAGAGACCTCGGCACTGCTGGTGGCCAAGCACGGGCTCGACCCGCAGACGCAGGCCGACTACCGCGCGACGATCCTGCGCCGGTTCCGCAACGACGCGCTGCCCGACACCGTGTGGCGTGTCGGACGCCAGCCGCTTCGCAAGCTCTCGCGCCACGAGCGGTTCGTCGGGCCCGCGGCGGAGGCCGCCGAACGAGGGCTGTCGGTCGACGCCCTCGTCGGGGCGATGGGCGCCGCGCTGGCGTTCGACGACGCCGAGGACGCCCAGTCGGTCGATCTGCAGCGACAGATCAGGGAGCAGGATGCCGCGACCTTCACGGCATCGGTGACGGGCCTGGAGCCCGACCACCCCCTGTTCGCACGCGTGCAGAAGGTCGTCGAGGAGCGTCAAGCCGAGATCGCCTGACCAGGCGGATACCCTCGGAGAGTGAGCGATCCCTCCCCGAAGAAGCCCCGTCGACGCCGCCGCATCCTGGCGTGGATCCTCGGCTCGCTGGGCGGACTGATCGTCCTCGCGGTCGTCGGCGTCGTGGTGTGGAGTCAGGTCGGCGTCATGGCCGCCGAACCCGATCCGCTCGCCGCCGTGCGCGCCGATGACCGCATCGCGATCACCGATGACGCCGCCGCCATCGTGCTCGCACCCGCGTCGGGGGCGTCGGAGGTCGGTCTGGTCTACATCCCCGGCGCGAAGGTCGACCCGTGGGCGTATGCCGCGAAGCTCTCGGGCCTCGTGGCGGAGGAGGACCTGACCGTCGTCATCACCAAGCCCTGGCTCAACCTCGCCTTCTTCGATCTCCGACCGCTCGACGCCTTCACCTCGCTCGCCCCCGACGTCGACGAATGGATCGTCGGCGGGCACTCGCTGGGAGGAGTGAAGGCGTGCATGCTGGCCGGTGACGCCGACGCCCTCGCGCTCTTCGCGTCCTACTGCTCGAACGACGTCTCGGCCTCGGGGCTCCCCGTGCTCAGCATCTCGGGTTCGGAGGACGGCCTGTCGACGCCCCAGAAGATCGCCGACGCCCGCCACCTCCTCCCCGCGGATGCCGAGCTCGTCGAGATCGAGGGTGCGAGCCACGCGTCGTTCGGCGATTACGGCCCGCAGGCGGGCGACGGCACGCCCACGATCTCTGACGCCGACATGACCGCGCAGCTCACCGCGCTCGTCGGCGCACTGGCGGCATCCGTCGCCGACTGAACGGGACACCTCGGCCACGTAGACTCCAGCCCCGTGCTCCTCGTCCTCGCCGGCCTCGCCGCTTTCATCGCCGCGGTGATCCAGCGCATCACGGGCCTCGGATTCGTGCTCGTCCTCATCGGCCCCGTCGTGCTGGTGTACGGCCCCGTCGAGGGCGTGACGATCGGCATCCTGCTCGCTCTGGTCGCCTCCTCGAGCGCCGTCCCTCTCGTCTGGCGGCGCGTGGAGTGGAAGCGCACGTGGTGGCTCATCTGGCCGGGACTGCTCGCCGCCCCGCTGGGGGCGCTGCTCGTGCAGGTGCTCCCGGATGCCGCGCTCCTCCTCCTCATCGCCGCGATGGCGTACTTCGCCCTCATCGCCGGATGGATCCCCGTGCTGTCCGCGTCGCTCACGGGCCGCTCGGGGGCCGTGGTCGCGGGCGCCGCGGGCGGCTTCATGCACGTCGCCAGCGGGCTGTCCGGACCAGCACTGGCCGCGTACGCGGTCGGCGACAAGTGGGAGCAGCGCAGCTTCGCCGCCAGCGTGCAGGTCATCTTCGTGGCGTTCAGCGCCGTCTCGGTCGCCCTCCGGGGTCTGCCCGCCTCCCCCG
>JBEVLS010000139.1:0-4896 GCA_040509015.1 Microbacterium sp. | reverse complement strand
GATGCCGCACCCGGCGCGCGTGCGCGAGTGCGGCATCCGTCCTTCGACGGGCTCAGGAACCGGGATCGGCTCAGGAACCGGGATCGGCGCAGGAACCGGGATCGGCTCAGGAACCGGGGTCGGCTGGGGAGCCGGGGTCGGCTGGAGAACCGGGAGGGGCGGTCAGACGAGGGACTCCCGCCAGGCCGCGTGGAGCTGGGCGAACTTGCCCGTGCCGCTGATGAGCGTTTCGGGGGTGTCGTCCTCGATGATGCGACCGTGCTCCATGACGAGCACCCGGTCGGCGATCGCCACGGTCGACAGACGGTGCGCGATGATGATCGCCGTGCGGTCCGCGAGCAGCGTCTGCAGGGCGTCCTGGATCATGCGCTCCGACGGGATGTCGAGCGACGCCGTCGCCTCGTCGAGGATGAGCACCGCGGGATTCGCGAGGAACGCCCGGGCGAACGAGATCAGCTGACGCTGACCGGCCGAGACGCGACCGCCGCGCTTGTTCACGTCGGTGGCGTAGCCGTCCGGGAGACGCTCGATGAAGGCATCCGCCCCCACGGCCCGCGCCGCGGCCTTGATCTCGTCGAGGGTCGCGTCGGGCTTGCCGAGGGCGATGTTGTCGGCGACCGTCCCGCTGAACAGGTAGGCCTCCTGCGTGACCATCACGATCGCGCGGCGGAGATCCTTCGGGTGCAGCGAGCGCAGGTCGACGTCGTCGAGCGTCAGCGTGCCCGCGGACGGGTCGTAGAAGCGCGACACGAGCTTGGCCAGCGTCGACTTGCCGGCGCCGGTCGTGCCCACGAGCGCGATCGTCTGACCGGCGGGGATGTCGAGGGTGAAGTCGGGCAGGATGACGCGGTCGTCGGAGTAGCCGAACCGGACGTCCTGGAACCGCACGTGCCCCTTGGCCTCCCAGAGATCGACCGGCGACTTCGGGTCGGGCACCGTCGGCTCCTCCTCGAGCACGCCCGACACCTTCTCGAGCGCCGCCGTCGCGGACTGGTACGAGTTCAGGAAGAACGCGACCTCCTGCATCGGCGAGAAGAAGTTGCGGACGTACACGACGGCGCCCAGGAGCGTGCCGACCAGGATGCTCTCGTCGGCGACGCGCACGCCGCCCCAGAACACGATCAGCGCCAGCGCGACCGACGCGATCGCCATGAGTCCCGGCTCGAACGTGCCGAAGAGGCGGATGGACCGGATGTTGACGTCGCGGTACTGCAGTGCCAGATCGCCGAACTCGTCGTCGTTGCGCTCCTCCTTGCGGAACGCCTTGACGGCGCGGATCCCCGTCATCGTCTCGACGAACTTCACGATCACCTTCGCGCTGACGACGCGGGATTCGCGGTAGACGACCTGCGAGCGCAGATAGAACCAGCGCATGAGGAGGAACAGCGGAATACCCGCGACGGTGAGGATGACGCCCGACTGCCAGTCCAGGAAGTACAGCGCGATCAGGGTGAACGCGCCGTAGAGCACGCCCGAGACGAGCTCGTTGAGGCCGCCGTCGAGCAGCTCGCGGATCGTGTCGAGGTCGCTCGTCTGACGCGAGATGATGCGGCCCGACGTGTACGACTCGTGGAACTCCAGGCTCAGGCGCTGCGTGTGCAGGAAGATCCGCTTGCGCAGCTCCAGCATCACCGCCTGCGTGAGACGCGCCGCGACGACGGCGTACCAGCCGATGAGCGCCGCGCCTCCGGCGGCGGAGACGAGGTAGAACGCCACGACGCCGATCGTCGGCATCCAGTCCGCCTGATCCACCGCGGCGGGAAGTGCGGTGTTGAGGCCGTAGGCGATCAGGAGCGGTCCGATGACGCGCAGCGCCGTCGAGACGACGAGGACGACCGCGGCGAGCACGAGCTGCCAGCGCAGCGGCGCGACGAGCGAGCCCAGCAGGCGCAGCGAGCGCCTGCGGATCGCGCGGCTCTCTTCGGCGTTGTAATCGGAGCGGTCTTCGCCGCTCGTGCCGGTGACGGTGCTGCTCACAGGTTCACCTCCCTCTCCCGGGCGCGCGCATGCTCGTCCTCGAGGCTCGAGATCACGTGGCGGTAGTGCTCGCTCTCGCGCAGCAGATCCGAGTGGGTGCCCACGGCCGTGATGCGCCCGGCCTCGAGCAGCGCGACCCGGTCGGCGAGCATGACCGTCGACGGGCGGTGCGCGACGATGAGCGCGGTCGTGTCGTGCATGACCTCGCGCAGGGCGTCCTCGACGAGGGCCTCGGTCTCGACGTCGAGCGCCGACAGAGGATCGTCGAGCACGAGCACCGCGGGGCGGGCCGCGACGGCGCGCGCGAGCGCGAGTCGCTGACGCTGGCCGCCCGACAGCGAGAGTCCTTCTTCGCCGATGACGGTGTCGACGCCGTCGGGGAGATCGTCGACGAAACCCGCCTGCGCGACGCCGATCGCCTCGCGCATGACGCGCTCGGCCTCGGCACTGCCCGGCTCGAGATCCTCGCGGCCGAGGAGCACGTTCTCGCGCACGGTCTGCGAGAAGAGCGTCGCGTCCTCGAACGCCATGCCGATGCGCGTGCGCAGCTCTTTCAGCGAAAGATCGCGCACATCGACGCCGTCGAGCGTGAGCCGCCCGCCCGTCACGTCGTAGAGGCGCGTCGGAAGGGTCGTCAGGGTCGTCTTGCCGCTGCCGGTCAGGCCGACCAGCGCCATGGTCTCACCGGGACGCAGCACGAGGTCGACGCCGTCGATCAGGTCCCGCTCGGTGGCGGCGGCATCCGGATAGCGGAAGTGCACGTCCTCGAAGACGAGCGCTCCTCGCGGCCGGTCGATGGTGTTCGGGTTCTCGGGATCGACGATCGTGTTCTGCTCGTCGAAGACCTCGAACAGGCGGTCGGTGGCCGTGCGTGCGTCCAGCATGAAGGAGAACAGGAACCCGATGGACTCCATCGGCCAGCGGAGCACGGTCGCCATCACGAAGAAGGCGACGAGCTCCGCGCTCTGCAGCTGGCCCAGCGCCGTCAGATAGATGCCGACGCCGAGGCACAGCGCGAAGGCGATGTCGGGCAGCAGCACGAGCCAGAACCAGATCCAGCCGACGGCGCGGGCCTTGCTGAGCTCGGTCTCGCGCAGGGTCTCGGCCTGGCGGGTGAACTTCTGCAGCGCGTGCTTGCCGCGGCCGAAGGCCTTGAGCACGCGGATGCCGTGCACACTCTCCTCGACCGACGTGGCGAGGTCTCCGGCCTGGTCCTGGCTCTGGCGCGCGAGCGTGCCGTAGGTCTTCTCGAAGCGATACCCCGCGTACCACAGCGGCGCCGAGACGACCAGGAACGTCGTGCCCAGCAGCCAGTGCCAGCGGAAGAGCAGCAGGGTGCCGACGGCGATGGTGAGCACGTTGACGACGAGCAGCACCAGCCCGAAGGCGAGCCAGCGGCGCAGCATGCTGATGTCCTGCATCATGCGGCTGAGCAGCTGCCCCGACTGCCACTTGTCGTGGAACGAGACGGGCAGACGCTGCAGGCGCGCGTAGAACCCCTGGCGCAGGTCGTACTCGACCATCGTCGCCGGGCCGAGGACGAACCAGCGGCGCAGCCAGACCATCAGGGCTTCGGCGAGGCCCAGCCCGAGGATCGCCGCGGCGCCCCAGGCGATCGCGCCGATCGCGCCGGACGCGATCGGACCCTGGACGATCTCTTCGAGGATGAGCGGGATGCTGAGCGCGAGCAGGCTCGCGATGAGCGCGCTCACCGCGCCCAGGATGAGGCGCGGAAGGACCGGCCTGGCGAAGGGCAGAAGACGCGCGAGCGCCTTCAGGGTGGACAGGTCGGACCGTTTCGGTTCGGCGGTGGTGGTCATGATCCTTGTGGGGACGAGGGTGGAGCGGATGCCGCGGCGAGGCGGCCTGGTGCCGTGCGACGACGCAGGGCGTGGCGGAACGCGGTGTCCTCTGGAGGGGAACGCTCCGCGAAGCGGCGTTATGCCGGAAGGACGACGCGGAGCGTCATCCTGCGAACGGGCGCGTGCGCCCCGGCCCGCGCAGGGCCGGACGGAGGATGACGGCGGCCCTGGCGATAGTGACGGCCTGGTGCATGGCATCCTCCTGAGGTGTGAGCGGACAAGGCTGAGCGCGAACGCGACAGCCCTCCAGACTAGACCTGGGAGTTCGCTGGATGCAACCGTTCAGACGAGAAGACCGGCCTCGCGATCCAGGAGAGCCCGCTTGACCTCGAGACCCCATGCGAATCCGCCGAGCGCTCCCCCGGTGCGCAGCACCCTGTGGCAGGGCACGAACAGCGCCGGCGCATTGCGCGCGCAGATCGAGGCCGCCGCACGCACGGCGGCCGGCGAGCCGAGCCGAGTCGCGAACTCGGCGTACGTGAGCGGGGCACCGGGGGCGATCCCCCGCAGCGCCGCCCACCCGGCGAGCTGCATCGGGGTTCCCTGCTGCGACACCTCGACCGTGTCGATCGCCGCGAGGTCGCCGGCGTAGTAGGCCGCGACGGCGGCCGCGGCATCGGTCTCTCCGACCCGGATGTCGCCCGGACGGGCCGCCGCGGCGAGCCGGCCCAGGACACGGTCGGTGTCGTCGGTCCAGCCCGAGACGAGCACCCGCCCCTCGTCGTCGGCGAGGATCGTGAACGCGCCGTCGGGGGTGTCGATGGTCTGGATCGTGGTCATGAGACCTGCTCCTTCGTGGCGAGGGTTCGGATGGGCTTGGGCGGGACGGCGGCCCACAGGTGCGCGGTGAGATAGCTGCGCCACGGCGCGGTGCGCGCCGTCCACGCCGTCAACCCGGCGGGGTCGGACGGGAGCCCGATCGCTGTCGCGCCCGAGCGGACGGCGACGTCGCCGGGGAGGAACACGTCGGGGTCGCCGAGGACGCGCATGCGCACGTAATCGGCGGTCCACGGTCCGATGCCCGGCATCGCGAGGAGCGCGGCGCGCTGCTCGACGC
>JBEVLS010000138.1:0-3623 GCA_040509015.1 Microbacterium sp. | reverse complement strand
TCTACACGAGCCCCGACGGCGTCGCCGCCCGCAGGACGACCGTGATCGTGATCGCCATGATCGGCGTCTTCTACGCGGTGTCGAGCACGATGGGCCTCATCGGCCGGGTCGTCGCACCCGACCTCGCCGTGCCGGGCCTCGCCGACACCGTCGTGCTCGCGCTGCCGTCGCGGGTGTTCCCCGGCCTCGTCGGCGAGCTGCTCACGGCCCTCATCGTCGCGGGCGCGTTCGCGGCGTTCCTGGCCACGTCGTCGGGGCTGGTCGTGTCGCTCGCGGGAGTCGTGAGCCAGGACGTCTTCTCGGGCTCGGTGCGCTCCTTCCGCGTGTCGGCCGTGCTGTGCACCGCAGTACCGCTCGCCGTCGCGCTGCTGACGGTCCCGTCGGGGCTGGTCTCGAGCGTCGGCACGGTGTTCGTCTTCGCCGCCTCGGCGCTCACTCCGGTGCTGCTGCTGGGCGTCTGGTGGCGCGGGCTGACCGCGCGGGGCGCCGTGGCCGGGATGGTGTGCGGTGCCGTGTCGTGCGGCGGGGCCCTCGTGGCATCCGCTCTGCTGCCGCTCACCGGTTTCGCGGCGGCCCTGCTCGCGCAGCCGGCCGCATGGGCGATCCCGCTCGCGACGCTCGTGCTGGTCGCGGTGTCGCTCGCCGACCGCCGTCGGATCCCGCCGCGCAGCGAGCGCTACCTCGCGCGGCTGCACCTGCCCGAGCGATGACGCCCTCGCGGTCGGGCAGACTCGGAGGGTGACCCTGCTCGAGCTGATCGGTGAGAACCGCGATCCGGATGCCGTCTACGACGCGTTCGTGACGTGGGCGGAAGGCCGCGGGCTCGCGCTCTACCCCGCGCAGGACGAGGCGGTCATCGAGCTCGTCTCGGGCGCGAACGTCGTGCTGTCGACCCCGACCGGGACGGGCAAGTCCCTCGTCGCCGTCGCGGCCCACGCCGCGTCGCTCGCCCGCGGCGGCCGCACGTACTACACGGCCCCCATCAAGGCGCTCGTGAGCGAGAAGTTCTTCGCCCTCGTCGAGATCTTCGGCGCCGAGAACGTGGGCATGGTCACGGGCGACTCGTCGGTGAACCCCGAGGCGCCGATCGTGTGCTGCACGGCCGAGATCCTCGCGAACATCGCGCTGCGACAGGGCTCCGACGCCGACGTCGACCAGGTCGTGATGGACGAGTTCCACTACTACGGCGATCCTGAGCGCGGCTGGGCGTGGCAGGTGCCGCTGCTGCTGCTGAACCGTGCGCAGTTCCTGCTCATGTCGGCGACCCTCGGCGACGTGACGCCGATCGCCGACGACCTCACCCGTCGCACCGGCCGTCCCACCGCACTCGTGACCGGGGTCGAGCGCCCCGTCCCGCTGCACTTCTCCTACGAGCGGCGCCCGGTGCACGATGTGCTCGAGCGGCTGCTCGAAGAGCGCGAGACGCCCGTCTACATCGTGCACTTCTCACAGGCGGCGGCGCTCGAGCGCGCGTCCGCCCTCGTGAACACCAAGATCGCCACGCGCGAGCAGCGGGATGCCATCGCCGAGGCGATCGGCGGCTTCCGATTCACGACCGGCTTCGGCAAGACGCTCTCCCGACTCGTCCGCGCCGGGATCGGCGTGCATCACGCCGGCATGCTGCCGCGCTATCGACGACTCGTCGAGACTCTCGCCCAGCGAGGGCTGCTCAAGGTCATCTGCGGCACCGACACCCTCGGGGTCGGCATCAACGTGCCGATCCGCACGGTCGTGCTCACGGCGCTGTCCAAGTACGACGGCACGCGGATGCGGCAGATCTCGGCCCGCGAGTTCCACCAGGTCGCCGGCCGTGCCGGTCGGGCCGGCTACGACACGTACGGCAACGTCATCGTGATGGCACCCGAGTGGGAGATCGAGAACGCCGTCATGCTCGCCAAGGCCGGCGACGACCCGGTCAAGCGCAAGAAGCTCGTGCGCAAGAAGGCGCCGCAGGGCGTCGTCAACTGGGGAGAGGGATCGTACGAGCGGCTCATCGCGGCCGAGCCCGAGCCGCTGACGCCTCACCTGCAGCTCACCGCCGCCATGCTCATCAACGTCATCGGCCGCGGCGGCGACGTGTTCGACAACGTCCGGGCGCTCGTCTTCGACAACCACGAGTCCCGCGCGCGCACCTACGAGCTCGCGCGCCGTGCGATCGCGATCTTCCGCACGCTCGTCGCGGCGGGCATCGTGGTCGCCGACGACGACGGCATCCGTCTCACCGTGGATCTGCAGCCGAACTTCGCCCTCAACCAGCCTCTTTCGCCGTTCGCGCTCGCCGCGATCGAGCTGCTGTCGCCCGATGACGCCGCCTCGGCGGACTCGGTGGCGACGGGCCATTACGCGCTCGACGTCATCAGCATCATCGAGGCGACTCTCGACGATCCGCGGGCGATCCTCTCGCAGCAGGAGTACAAGGCGCGCGGAGAGGCGGTCGCCGCGATGAAGCGCGACGGCATCGAGTACGACGAGCGCATGGCACTGCTCGAAGAGGTCACCTATCCGAAGCCGCTGGACGAGCTGCTCGCGCAGTCGTTCGAGGTCTTCGCGTCGAGCCAGCCCTGGGTGCGCGATTTCGAGCTGTCGCCGAAGTCGGTCGTTCGCGACATGTACGAGCGGGCGATGTCGTTCGGCGAGTTCGTCTCGTTCTACCAGCTGGCCCGCAGCGAGGGCCTCGTGCTGCGCTACCTGTCGGACGCCTACCGTGCGGTGCGCCAGACGGTGCCGGCGGAGGCCCGCACCGACGACGTCCTCGACCTCATCGAGTGGCTCGGAGAGCTCGTGCGTCAGGTCGACTCCTCGCTCGTCGACGAGTGGGCGGCGCTGATCAACCCGGTCGACGATCCCGACGCCCCGGTCGTGCCGCCTGCGCCACCGTCGATCCTCACGAACCGTCGCGCCTTCACCGTCCTCGTGCGCAACGAGCTCTTCCGCCGCGTGCAGCTCGCGGCGCTGCAGGACGACGACGCCCTGTCGGCCCTCGATCCCGACGTGGACTGGCCCGCCGCGCTCGACGCGTACTACGACGAGCACGACGAGATCCTGACCGGCGGCCCCGCCCGATCGCCGCGTCTGTGCGTGATCGACGAGGCGGATGCCGCGAACGGCATATGGCGCGTCGACCAGACCATCGACGACCCCGCCGGCGACCACGACTGGCGCATCCGCGCCGAGGTCGACCTCGCGGCATCCGTCGAGGAGGGCACCGCGATCGTCCGCGTGAGCGAGGTCGTCCGGCTGTGACTCCACAGGATCGTCGTCTGTGCGGCCGAAGGACCGATTCCGCCGACGGTCTGCGCCGGAATCTGTGGAGTTGCGTCGCCCGACCTCACTAGGCTCGGCCGCGAGCGTCCGTGCGGGCGTCGGAACGGAGCGCCCCCGATGTGCACGAGCTTCCAGCTGCGGGCCGACGACGGAAGCGTGTGCGTCGCACGCACGATGGAGTTCCCCGACATGCTCGGCGCGAACCTCACCGCGATCCCGCGCGGGATCACGCTGACGTCCGAGTCGCCGGGTGGCGACGGTGCGACCTGGACCACGACCCACGGCGTCGTGGGGATGGATGCCGTCGGCAAGCCGCAGTGGCTGACCGACGGCATGAACGAGGCCGGGCTCTACGCCGG
>JBEVLS010000137.1:0-3061 GCA_040509015.1 Microbacterium sp. | reverse complement strand
AACTCGTGCTGGCCGACCCCAGCCTGCAGATCAAGTCGGGCGTGCAGTGGGGTCTCTTCGGCTCCGCCGTCTACCAGCTCGGCACGAAGAAGCACTGGGACGCGTGGCTCGAGGGCATCATCGACGTCTCGATCCCGGGCGCTTTCGCGATGACCGAGACGGGTCACGGATCCGATGTCGCGGCGATCGGGACGACGGCGACCTACGACCCCGCCACGGAGGAGTTCGTCATCCACACGCCCTTCCGCGGCGCCTGGAAGGACTACCTCGGCAACGCCGCGCTGCACGGCAAGGCCGCCACCGTCTTCGCCCAGCTCATCACCGGCGGCGTCAACTACGGGGTGCACTGCTTCTACGTGCCGCTCCGCGACGACGAGGGCGAGTTCCTGCCGGGCATCGGCGGCGAGGACGACGGCGTCAAGGGCGGCCTCAACGGCATCGACAACGGCCGGCTGCACTTCGACCAGGTGCGGGTTCCGCGCTTCAACCTGCTCGACCGCTACGGACAGGTCGCCGCGGACGGCTCCTACACGAGCGACATCCCGAGCCCGGGCCGCCGGTTCTTCACGATGCTCGGCGCTCTCGTGCAGGGCCGCGTGTCACTCGACGGCGCTGCGACGACCGGCACCGCGCTCGCGCTCCACATCGCGCTGACGTACGCGAACCAGCGGCGCCAGTTCGACTCGGGCGCGGGCACCGACGAGGTGGTGCTCCTCGACTACGGCAAGCACCAGCGCCGGCTGCTGCCGCTCCTCGCGCAGAACTACGCGCAGTTCTTCTCGAACGACGAGCTGCTGCGCAAGTTCGACGCCGTCTTCAGCGGTCGGGAGGACACCTCCGACAACCGCGAGGACCTCGAGACGCTCGCGGCGGCGCTCAAGCCCCTCTCGACGTGGAACGCACTCTCGACCATCCAGGAGGCCCGCGAGGCGTGCGGAGGTTCGGGCTTCCTCGCCGAGAACCGCTTGGTCGGCCTCCACCAGGACCTCGACGTCTACGTGACGTTCGAGGGCGACAACAACGTGCTCCTGCAGCTCGTCGGCAAGCGTCTGCTCGCCGACTACGCGAAGCAGTTCAAGGGTGCGGATGCCGCCACTCTCGCGAAGTTCGCGGTCGGCCAGACGGCGGGCAAGGTCTTCCACGGCGCGGGTCTGCGCCAGCTCGGCCAGGCTGTCGCCGACCTCGGGTCGACCGCACGCTCGGTCGAGTTCGGCCTCCGCGCCGACCAGCAGCACGAGCTGCTCGCCGGCCGCGTTCAGCAGATGGTGGCCGATGTCGCGGGGCGCCTGCGGCCCGCGGCGAAGCTGTCGCCGGGCGCGGCATCCGCTCTCTTCAACGAGAACCAGGCCGAGCTCATCGAGGCCGCCCGTGCCCACGGCGAGCTGCTGCAGTGGGAGTCGTTCACCGACGGCGTGAACCGTGTGACCGACGAGGGGACGAAGCAGGTGCTGACGTGGCTGCGCGACCTGTTCGGACTTCACCTCATCGAGAAGCACCTCGCGTGGTACCTGATCAACGGTCGCCTCTCGACGCAGCGCGCGGCTGCCGTCACGCGCTACATCGATCGCCTCGCCGGGCGACTCCGCCCGCATGCGCAGGACCTCGTCGACGCCTACGGGTTCGCCCCGGAGCACGTCCGCGCGCCCATCGCGTCGGGTGCCGAGCGTGCCCGCCAGGACGAGGCCCGCGCCTACTTCGCCGACCAGGCGGCGTCGGGTGACGCGCCCGTCTCGGAGAAGTCGCTCAAGAAGAAGTGACGGCGGGCGCGTCGTCGTACGTGAACGTGCCGGAGTAGCGGAAGAACTCGCCGATCAGCGGTGACCGCAGCCGGACGTCGACGTGCTGTCCCGCCGCGGTCGCGCGTTCGTCGACAGTGACCCGGGCGACGCGCGGCAGCGGGATCCGCAGGCGGGCGATCCGCCAGACGAGCCGGTCCGACCGCAGGCGCATCGCGCCCTGACGGACCTCGACGCCGAGCCGGACCTCGAGACCGCCCCGGCGGCCGAGCCTGTCGACGAGGAACCCGTCGCGCACCGACATCTCGTCGCGCATCACGCGGGTGCGACCCGGAAAGCCGAAGGTCCGCACCGCACGCAGCGTGCCGGCATCCGTCACGGTGTTGAGGATCGTGAACGGGATGCCGCGCCCCGACTCGGGGAAGAGGGTCTGCCGCCACGCCATCACGTGCAGGAGCGGGCGGAGGACGCGCCGTCCGGACCCGGCCTGCTCGTAGACGCCGCGGCCGGATCCGTCGTGACCGGCGGGCGGCCGGCGGAAGTATCGGTGCAGGCGGGGATCGAGCTCCGCGAAACGCTCGCCGAGCACCTGCTCATACACCGACAGGTCACCCATGAGTGCAGTCTAGCCGTTTCTGAACATGTTCAGTAATGTGGATGACATGTCGAATGAACCTCGGGTCGTCATCGCCGGTGCATCCGGATTCATCGGGCGGATGCTCGTCCGGGCGTTCGCCGACGACGGGTTCGACGTGCGGACGATCGGCCGGTCGGCCACCGCGCGGTGGGACGACCCCCAGTCGATCGCCCGCGCGGTGGACGGCGCCGAGGTGCTCGTGAACCTCGCGGGGAAGTCGGTGAACTGCCGATACACCGACGCCAATCGCGACGAGATCCTGCGGTCGCGCGTCGACACCACGCGCGCCCTGCGAGAGGCGGTCGCCGTCGCGGCGAAGCCCCCACGCGTGTGGTTCAACGCCTCGACGGCCACGATCTACCGGCACGCGACGGATCGACCGAACACCGAGAGCAGCGGCGAACTCGGCTCCGGGTTCTCCGTCGACGTCGCGAAGGCGTGGGAGCGCGAGTTCTTCGCGGGCGATCTGCCGGCTACGCGCCGTGTCGCGCTGCGCATGGCGATCGTGCTCGGCGACGGCCCCGCCACCCGGATGCTGTTCGCGCTGGCCCGGCTGGGGCTCGGCGGCCCGCACATCGACGGGTGGTGGCCGCAGCATCGGCGCTACCGGGGGATCGGGGCGCACCCGAGCGGCGACGGGCGCGCTCCGCACCACCGGACGCGCGGCCGGCAGAAGTTCAGCTGGATC
>JBEVLS010000136.1:0-3971 GCA_040509015.1 Microbacterium sp. | reverse complement strand
GCCGTCAGGTCGGGGGCGATCATCCCCGGAGCCCTCTTCGAGGCTCCCGGCGGCGGCGTCGAGGCCTGCTACCCGGAGGGCGACGGCGCCGGGCTGCTGGTGCGCGCGGACGGCGAACGCCGGCTGGCCGCCGTCGACGGCCGCTCCCTGTTCACGAACGAATCCCTCGCCGCGGACGGCAACGCCGCTCTGGCCCTCAACCTGATGGGCCGGCATGCGGTCGTCGTCTGGTACGTGCCGACGCTGGCCGACACCGATCTCGAGGACGTCACCCCCTCGCTGGGCGATCTCACGCCCGACTGGGTCAGCCCCGCCATCGTGCTGCTCCTGAGCGCCGGCGTCGCGGCCGCCGTCTGGCGCGGGCGGCGATTCGGTCCGCTCGTCGCCGAGCGCCTGCCCGTGACCGTTCGAGCGTCCGAGACGACCGAAGGGCGAGGGCGGCTGTACGCCCGCGCGCGCGACGCGTCCCACGCGGCGGACCAGCTGAGGATCGGCGCGCTCGGGCGCACGAGTCGGCTGCTGAGCCTCGGTCCCGCCGCGACGGCGACCGAGATCGCGGATGCCGCGGCGACCCGCACCGGCTTCGACCGCGCAGCCGTGCGCGGCATCCTGATCGACGACATCCCCGCGAACGACGACGAACTGCTGACCTTGCGCACGCGCCTGCGCGACCTCGAGAGCGCCGTGCAGGCGGCCGTCCGACCCGAAAGGAACATCCGATGACCGATGCATCCCTCCCCCAGGCCCCCGCGTCCGACGAGGACGCCCGCCTGCGCGAGGCCATGAACCGCGTGCGCCTCGAGGTCGGGAAGGCCGTGGTCGGACAGGACGGCACGGTGACGGGGCTGCTGATCGCGATGCTGGCCCGCGGTCACGTGCTGCTCGAAGGCGTCCCCGGCGTCGCCAAGACACTGCTCGTCCGCGCGTTCTCGACGGCGCTCGGACTCGACACGAAGCGCATCCAGTTCACCCCGGACCTCATGCCCGGCGACGTCTCGGGGTCGCTCGTCTACGACGCGAAGGCCGGCGAGTTCGAGTTCCGCGAAGGGCCGGTGTTCACGAACATCCTGCTCGCCGACGAGATCAACCGCACGCCCCCCAAGACCCAGTCCGCTCTCCTGGAGGCCATGGAGGAGCGCCAGGTGTCGACCGACGGCGTGACGCGGCGACTGCCCGACCCCTTCCTCGTCGCCGCGACCCAGAACCCCGTCGAGCACGAAGGCACCTACACGCTGCCCGAGGCGCAGCTGGACCGATTCCTGCTGAAGCTCGTGGTCGACATGCCCGCGCGCGACGCCGAGCTCCTCGTTCTGCGCCGGCACGCCGAGGGCTTCGATCCGCGCGACCTCGCCGCGGCCGGGCTCCGTCCCGCCGCGAGCGCCGACGAGCTGCGCGCGGCGCAGCGGGCCGCGGCATCCGTCACCGTCTCGGACGACGTGCTCGGCTACGTGGTCGACCTCGCGCGCGCCACCCGCGAGAGCCCGTCGGTGCAGCTCGGGGTCAGCCCCCGCGCGTCGACCGCGCTGCTGGCCGCCGCGAAGGCATGGGCGTGGCTCGGGGGGTATCCGGCGATCACGCCCGACCATGTGCAGACGATGCTCGTCCCGACGTGGCGCCACCGCATCCGACTCCGCCCCGACGCCGAGCTCGAGGGCGTGTCGGTCGATGCGATCCTCGGATCGGTCGTCCAGCAGACCCGCGTGCCCATCTAGGCCATGTACCTCACCGCCCGCCTGCCCCTGCTCGTCGCCTTCGGCGTCGTGCCGGTCGTACTGCTGTCGATCGCAGGACTCGACGCGTGGCTGCTGACGCTCGGGTGGCTGGTGCTCTGCGTCGCGCTGGCGGTGACGGATGCCGCGGCCGCGCCGGATCCGCGTCGGCTGCGCATCGAGCGCACCGTCCCCCGCCGCGTACGTCTCGGCGAGCAGGTCGTCACGACGATGACGATCCGCAACACGGGCACCCGCGGCGTGCGCGGGCGCGTGCGCGACGCCTGGCAGCCGACCGCCGGCGCCCCCGAGGAGCGGGCCGGGATCGACATCCCGCCCGGCGAGGGGCGGACCATTCGGGTTCCCCTTCTGCCGCGGCGTCGCGGCGAGCTCCGCTCGCTGTTCGTCGTCGTGCGCTCGGACGGACCGCTCCGCCTCGCCGGCCGCCAGGCGCGCATCGACGCTCCCGGCGCGATCCGGGTGCTGCCACCGTTCACGGCGCGCCGCCATCTGCCGTCCAGGCTCGCCCGTCTGCGGGAGCTCGACGGCTCGACGAGCGTGCAGGTGCGCGGGCAGGGGACGGAGTTCGACAGCCTGCGCGAGTACGTCCGAGGCGACGACGTGCGTTCGATCGACTGGAGGGCGACGGCGCGGTCGTCTTCGACGATGATCCGCACCTGGCGCCCCGAGCGGGACCGCCATGTCGTGATCGTGATCGACACGGGCCGCACGGCCGCGGCACGGGTCGGCGACGGCGTGCGCCTGGATGCGGCGATGGAATCCGCGCTCCTGCTGTCGGCGCTGGCCCAGCGCGCCGGCGACCACGTGCACCTGGTGATGTTCGACCGGGCACCGCGCGCACGTGTGACCCGCGTCGACGGGCCGGGGCTGCTTCCGGCGCTCGTCGACGCGATGGCGCCCGTCGAGCCGCAGCTCATCGACACCGACTGGGACGCCGCATTCGCCCAGGTTCGGGCCCTCACGTCACGTCCCTCCCTGGTGGTCGTGCTCACCGCACAGGACTCCGTCGACGCGTCGCGGGGATTCCTCGGCTCGCTCCCCGCGGTCGCGCAGCGCGCGCACGTGCTCGTCGGCACCGTCACGGACGACGCCCCGGAGCCCGTCGCACGCCCCGATGCGACGGAGGTCTACCGCGAGGCCGCGGCGGAGCGCGCCGCACGCGAGGCGTCACGCGTCGCCGCCGCGATGGCACGCGCAGGTGCCGAGGCGATCGCCGCCGACCCCGAATCACTCCCCCCGCGGATCGCGGACCGCTACCTGGCGCTGAAGGCCGCAGGGCGCCTCTGATCGATGCGCCGGCGACTCCGCCCGGCGACGGCGCGCAGGACACGACGCGGCCTCTCACGCCCGGTGAACGGCGGGTGACCGTGTGACGCCCTTTGACGACACCCTGTCCGACAACCTGTGAAAGCGCTGAATGGCGCGCTACGCTCCGGATCGAGGAAAGGAGGCCGTCATGTCCGACACACTCGTCACCCCGCCCAGCACGGCCAACAAGCTCGTCGCCGAAGCGCTCGGAACCTTCCTGCTCGTCTTCGGCTCCATCGGCACCGCCCTGTTCGCGGGGGAGGTCGTCGGCTGGCTCGGCGTCTCGTTCGCATTCGGCCTCACGCTGCTCGCGGGCATCTACGCCTGGGGACCGATCTCGGGAGGTCACTTCAACCCCGCGGTCACCTTCGGCCTCGCCGCCGCGGGCCGGTTCGCGTGGAAGGACGCTCCGGGCTACATCATCGCCCAGATCATCGGAGGCGCCGTCGGCACGACGCTGATCTTCCTGATCGGCATCTTCGGTCCGACGGGGTGGCTGACCGCCGCCCAGGACGCCGGGTTCGCCAGCAACGGGTTCGGAGACAGCTCGCCGAGCGGTTTCGGTCTGGCCGCGGCGATCATCGCCGAGGTCCTGTTCACGGCGATCTTCGTGCTCGTGATCCTCGGCGTCACCCACACCAAGCGCGGAAACGGCAACGTGGCGGGCCTGTCGATCGGCCTGACGCTGGTGTTCATCCACCTCGCGTCGATCCCGATCGACAACACCTCCGTCAACCCGGCGCGCTCGATCGCCACGGCGATCTACGGCGGCCTCGAGCCGCTCGCGCAGCTGTGGGTGTTCATCGTGTTCCCGCTCGTCGGCGGATTGCTCGCCGGCTTCCTGCACCGCGCGCTCTTCGAGCCCACGAAGCTGCCCGCGCTGCAGTCCGAGGCTCGCGTACGCTGACCACGCACCGCATGACGAAGCGGCCC
>JBEVLS010000135.1:0-3549 GCA_040509015.1 Microbacterium sp. | reverse complement strand
GGTGTCGGCGAGGCCGACGTCACGACCGAGGGCAGCAACAACATCGTCGTCCAGATCCCCGGTCAGGCCGACGACGCCACCCGCGAGCGCATCGAGGCCGCGGCGCAGCTGCAGCTTCGCGCGGTCCTGTTCGCCGGTGCTCCGGCGAACACGTTCGTCGGCGAGGACGGCGAGTCCACGCCCTACCCGACGCCCGATCCCTCGCTGAACGCGACGCCGACGGCGTCGCCGTCCAACGGCAGCGACCCGAGCTGGGTCACCGACAAGCTCTACGCCGAGTACCTCGCGTACGACTGCGCCGACGAGACGAACGACCCCGCGAGCGCCCCGCAGGACCAGCCGCTCATCACGTGTGAGAACGACGGGTCGGTGAAGTACATCCTCGGGCCCGTCGAGCTCGACGGATCGTCGATCTCGGACGCGACCTTCGGCATGGAGCAGACGACGGGCCGCTGGGCCGTCAACCTCGTCTTCGACGCGGAGGGCACCGAGACCTTCGGCGCCATCAGCCAGCGTCTCTACGGCGCCCAGGCGCCTCTCAACCAGTTCGCGTTCGTGCTCGACGGCTACGTGCTCTCGGCGCCGTCGATGAACGGCGTGATCGCGGACGGCAAGCCCAGCATCACGGGCAGCTTCACGCAGGAGTCCGCCAAGGCCCTCGCCGACCAGCTCAAGTACGGCGCGCTGCCGCTGAGCTTCCAGGTCGTCAGCTCCGACACGATCTCGGCGACGCTCGGCTCGCAGCAGCTCCAGATCGGCCTCATCGCCGGTCTGATCGGGCTGCTCCTCGTCGCGGTCTACTCGCTCATCGTCTATCGCGCCCTCGGCACGGTGATCATCGCGTCGCTCATCGTCATGGGTGTGCTGACGTACATCGCGCTGTGCATCCTGGCGTGGCGCATGGGCTTCCGCCTGTCGCTGGCCGGCGTCGCGGGTGTCATCGTGTCGATCGGCTTCACCGCCGACTCGTTCATCGTGTACTTCGAGCGAATACGAGACGAGCTCCGCGACGGCAAGTCCATCACGGGCGCCGTCGAGGACGGCTGGGATCGCGCCAAGCGGACCATCTACATCTCGAAGTCGATCAACATCCTGGCCGCCGTCGTGCTCTACATCCTCGCCGACGCCACGGTGAAGGGCTTCGCGTTCACGCTCGGCCTCACGACCGTCATCGACATCGTGATCTTCATCCTGTTCACGCACCCCGTCATGCAGCTGCTGGCCCGCACGAAGTTCTTCGGCTCCGGTCATCCTCTGTCGGGCATGGACCCCACCGCCCTCGGTGCGGTCTACCGCGGTCGTGCGCAGTTCCGCGCCCCGGTCGCCGCCACCGCCACGAGCGGCGCGGGCAAGCGCGCCGGCAAGGCGCAGGGCGAGGCGATCCGTCGCCAGACGATCGCCGAGCGCCGGCAGGCCGAACTCGCCGCGGCGGCCGATGCGACGAAATCGCGCTCCAACGTGAAGGAGGGGGACGACTGATGCGCTCCATGAGCCAGGTCGGAAACGACCTCTACACCGGCAAGACGTCCTTCCCCTTCGTCGGTCGCCGTCGCCTGTGGTTCATCATCGCGGCTCTGCTGGTGGTGGGTGCGGCGCTGGTTCCGGTCTTCAAGCCGATCCAGCTGTCGATCGAGTTCACGGGCGGCTCGCAGTTCGTCGTCTCGGGTCTCGAGAACCCGGATCAGGCCGATGCGACCGACGCGGTCCAGTCCGTCGTCCCCGGTGCCGTGACGAAGGTCACGACGATCGGCGGCACCGCGGTGCGTGTGCAGACCGACCAGATGACCGACGCCGAGACGCGCGAGGTCACGACGGCCCTCGCCGAGAGGTTCGAGGTCCCGGAGTCCGAGGTCACGGCATCCTTCATCGGACCGAGCTGGGGCGCCGACGTCACCCGTCAGTCCCTGTGGGGTCTGGCGATCTTCCTCGCGCTGACCTTCATCATCCTGGCGCTGTACTTCCGCACGTGGAAGATGTCGGTCGCCGCGATCATCGGTCTGGTCGACGTGCTGGTCATCACGGTCGGCATCTACGCGCTGTTCGGGTTCGAGATCTCTCCCGCGGCCGTGATCGGCTTCCTGACGATCCTCTCGTACGCCCTGTACGACACCACGGTCGTCTTCGACAAGATCCGTGAGAACACGTCCGAGGACGGCGAGATATCCGGGCGCACGTTCGGCGAGTCGGTCAACCTGGCCGTCAACCAGACGCTCGTGCGATCGATCAACACGACCGTCGTGGCGATCCTGCCCACCGGCGCGATCCTGTTCATCGGGGCCCTGTGGCTCGGCGCGCAGACGCTGACCGACATCTCGCTGTCGATCTTCGTCGGAACGATCGTGGCCGCGTACTCGACGCTGTTCGTCGCCGCTCCGCTGTACTCGCTGCTGCGCGAGAACGAGGCGGGCATCAAGGCGCGCGACGAGCGCGTCGTGGCGGCGCGCGAGCTCGCGGGCGTCCCCGCCTGACGATCCGGGCGCGCTTCGCGCGGGCGTAGGATTGCTGGATCCAGGGAGGGGGATGTCGAATGACCGAGACCGTCCCTCCCGCCCAGTCGTCGTCGCTGCGGCGCCTCGTGCCGCGCATCTTCTCGCGGGCCGCACGCCGAGATGACGTCGAGCAGCTTCTGCGCACGGTGCGCACGCACCACCCGAAGGGCGACCTCTCGATCATCGAGCGGGCGTACGGCGTCGCGGATGCCGCGCACAAGGGTCAGACGCGGCAGAGCGGCGAGCCCTACATCACGCATCCGCTCGCGGTCGCCCAGATCCTGGCCGACCTCGGGCTCGGCCCGAAGGCGATCGCGGCGGCGCTTCTCCACGACACCGTCGAAGACACCGGCTACGCGCTCGACACCCTGACCGCCGAGTTCGGCGACGAGGTTGCGATGCTCGTGGACGGCGTCACGAAGCTCGACAAGGTCAAGTACGGCGAGAGCGCGCAGGCCGAGACGGTCCGCAAGATGATCGTCGCGATGTCGCGTGACATCCGCGTCCTGCTGATCAAGCTCGCCGACCGGCTGCACAACGCCCGGACATGGGGCTTCGTCCCGCCCGAGAAGGCGGCCAAGAAGGCGACCGAGACGCTCGAGATCTACGCGCCGCTCGCCCATCGCCTCGGTATCCAGGCCATCAAGTCCGAGCTCGAGGATCTCTCCTTCGCGGTGCTGCATCCCAAGCTCTACGCCGAGATCGAATCCCTCGTCAAACAGCGCACACCGCAGCGCGAGCAGTACGTGCAGAACGTCATCGACGCCGTGGACGGCGATCTGCGGGATCTCCGCATCCGGGGCCGCGTCATGGGTCGCCCCAAGCAGCTGTACTCCGTCTACCAGAAGATGGTCGTCCGAGGTCGTGAGTTCGACGACATCTACGATCTGATCGGCATCCGGATCCTCGTCGGCAGCGTGCGCGACTGCTACGCCGTCCTCGGCGCCATCCACGCGCGCTGGACGCCGCTGCCCGGCCGGTTCAAGGACTACATCGCGACGCCGAAGTTCAATCTCTACCAGTCTCTGCACACGACGGTGATCGGGCCCGGTGGTCGCAC
>JBEVLS010000134.1:0-4569 GCA_040509015.1 Microbacterium sp. | reverse complement strand
GCAGCCTGGCCCAGTTCGTGGTCGAGCTCCGCGCGGTCATGCCGGCGCTGATCATCGGGTCGGCGCTCGCCGGCGCGGTGCAGGTGCTGATCCCGCGCGAGGCGCTGCTCGCGATCGGCTCGAACCCCGCCCTTTCGATCGTCGCGATGATCGTGCTCGCGATGGTCGTGTCGATCTGCTCGAACGTCGACGCGTTCTTCGCGCTCTCCTTCGCGTCGGCGTTCACTCCGGGGTCGATCGTCGCGTTCCTGCTCGTCGGCCCGCTCGTCGACGTCAAGATGCTCGCCCTGCTGCGCACGACCTTCACGACGCGTGCCCTCGCGGGCATCGTGGTCGTCGTCGTGCTCTCGGCCTTCGCGATCGGCGCGGGGGTGAACCTCTTTGCCTAGGTCCTCCTCGCTCGCGACCCGCTGGCTCGGGGTCGGCCTCGCCTCGGTGCTCGCCGTCGTCACGATCGGCCTGTGGGCGACCGGTCGGCTTGCGCTGTACATCAACCCCGACTCGGCGTGGTTCGCGGTGGGCATGGCGGTGCTCGTGCTCGTGGGGGCCGTCGCGAGCTTCGCGCTTCCGCTCGGGGCCGAGGCCGACCACGGGCACGATCACGGTGCGGGCCACGACGACGACGACCAGCACCACCTCGGCGAGCACGCCGAAGCGTCGACCGTCGGACGAGCGCAGGGAACGATGCGGGACGGCCACGGCCTCAGCCCGTTCGGGCTCGCCGCGACCGTGACCGGCGGGGTCGCGGCATCCGGAATCGTCGTGCTGGCGCTCGTGCTGCCGCCCGCGTCGCTGTCGGCCGAGCTCGCGATGTCGCGCGACGTAGGCGCGCCGCCGCTCTTCGCGGGCGCCGACGTCGTCTCGCTTGCGACGACCGGGGACACGTCGTCGTTCGGAATCGGCGAATGGGCGGCCGTGTTCGCGACCGCGACCAACCCCGAGGCGTTCGACGGCGACGCCGTCACCCTGACGGGATTCGTGACGCCGGGCGACGACGGCTTCGACCTGACGCGCCTGGTCATCACGCACTGCGTCATCGACGCGCAGCCCGCGAGCATCCCGATCGCGACCGCCGAGTCGGCGCCCGAGACCGGCGAGTGGGTCACCGTCACCGGCACGGTCCGCGCCACGACCGACGGCAGGCTCTCGATCGATCCGGCCTCGGTCGAGCGCATCTCCGAGCCGGGGGATCCGTATGAGTACTGAGCCGACCCGTCGCTCGCGCTCACGCGCACGACGCGGGCGGGCCTACCTCGCGGCGTTCGGCATCGTCGTCGCCGCGCTCGCCGTCGTCGGCGTCTCGGCCGCAGCGCTCGGCGTCGCCCAGGGGCCCCGCGTGACCGGCGTCCAGGTCGATCCCGACGCGGCGGTCGCGGCATCCGGTTCCAGGCTCATCGTCACGACGTCGCAGTCGCTCCTCGAGGTCGACGACGCCCAGGTCGCGGTGGAGCCCGCCGCGCCGTTCGCCGTCGACACGTCCGGCCGCAGTGTCGGCATCCGCTTCGGCCTGCCGCTCGCCGACGACACCGAGTACACCGTGACGATCGAGCGTGTGCAGGGCATCGGCGGCGGACCCGAGAGCACGATCGTCGAGACGTTCCGCACCCCTCCCATCGACGTGCAGCTGCTGCAGCGCGGAGGCGAGGACGGCGACACGATCTTCCGCACCGACCTGACCGGCGACGAGGCGCAGCCGATCTTCTCGCACCCTCAGATCGAGGACTTCCGCGCGACCGGATCGCACCTCGTCGTGTCCGTGCGCGAAGACGATCGTCCGGCCCTCATCGTGACCGACCTCGACGGCGGCGACGAGCGCGAGCTCGACCTGCCCGCGGAGGCGGGGTACATCACGGCGCTCCAGGCCGCCGACCGGGGCGAGACGGTCGGGTACGTGTTCTCGGAGGAGGGACTGGACGCGGACGGGGGCATCGAGAGCGGACTGTTCACGGCGTCGCTGGACACGGATGCCGCCGACACCGCCCCGACGGCGATCGAGGTCGCCGGTGCCGACGCCCGGATCGCGGAGTGGCGCTTCGTGCCCGACACCGACAGCATCCTTCTGCTCGGATTCGACGGGACGCTGCTTCTCACCGGCTCCGAGGGGGGCGATGCGACCTCCCTCGGCACCGCGATCGCGATCGACGGCGTGGCCGGCACCGATGCGATCGTCGAGCGCATCGACGGGATGACGGTCGTCGATCTGACCGACGGCGGCGAAGAGCCGCTCGTCGCTCCCGACGCGGAGCTGGGACTGGTCGACGGCGCGCTCCCTGTTCCGGGCGGCGGGACGCTGCGCTCCTCCATCCGCCTCGACGAGAGCGGCACGCGCTCCCTCGGCGCCGAGGTGACGTTCGTGGCCGAGGACGGCGCCGGCCGCGGGGTCGCCGACATCGACCCCGCCGACGCGCTCGTGCAGACCTGCGTCTCGCCGAGCGGCCGCTACGCCGCCGTGCTCGTCGCGCCCGACGCGGTCTCGAACGCGTACGACGGCCATCACCTTCCGCTGCCCGAACGACTCGAGACGCGGGTCGTCGAGATCGCTGACGGCTCGGCCGTCGTCTCGCTCTCGGGTTTCGACATCTCGTGGTGCCGCGTGCCGCCGTCCTAGGGCTGCCGCGTCGGAGGACCGATCTTGGCGGGGAGGCCTCGCGAGAGCAGCAGCCCCAGCACGGTGAGGGCGAACACGAGGAACAGCGCCTGCCGGAGCGACTCGACCTGCGCGTCGGCGTACGTCGACGCCAGCTCATCCGCCTCTGCGGGGGTGCCCCCGGCATCCGTGATCATCTTCTCGGCCTGCGCGCGCGACACGATCGGGGCGCCCGTCTCGGTCGCTTCGACCACCTGCCGGCGGACGTCGTCGGGGAGCGTCGTGCTCGCCTGCACCGCCGACGTGAAGCCGCCCGTGAGCAGCAGGATGAAGACCGACCCCACGATGGCGGTGCCGAACGACGAGCCGAGGTTCTGGAACGTGCCTTGCAGCCCGCCGACCTCGGAGGTGTCGTCCTCTGTCACGGCGGACATGTTGACGTTTCCGAGCTGAGACGCGAGAAGGCCGAATCCGGCGCCGACGATGAACATTCCTGCGGCGAACAGCCAGCCGGCGAGCTCGGGCTGCACCGCCGCCAGCACGAACAGCACCCCGACCGCGAGGACGATCTGCCCGAGTCGGCCGAGGTGGCGGGCAGATCTCGAGACCGACAGGCGCGACCCGAGGACGGAGAAGACGATGAGCCCCAGTGACAGCGGCAGGATCTTCAGACCCGTCTGCAGCGCGTCGAATCCTTGGATGGTCTGCAGATAGACGGGGACGACGAAGAAGAGCGCGGCGATCGCGAAGTACTGCGCGAGGAACATCGTCAGTCCGCTCCGCAGGGCGGGGATACGAAGCATGCCGACCTTCAGAAGCGGCACCCGTCCGGAGGCCTCGAGGTGCCGTTGGCGCTGGAGGAAGAGCCAGAGCACGACGACGGCGACGAGGATCAGGTACGCGACCGGCGAGATCCCGAACGGTGCGATGCTCACGCCGCCGACGACCGGCGGATCGAGGGGGACGATCCATCCCCACGTCTTGCTCTGCAGGATGCCGAAGACGAGGATCGCCATCCCGGATGCCGAGAGCACGACGCTCAGCAGGTCGATCCTGAGCGTGCGCTCGCCGGGGACGTCCTTGATCCGGCCCGACACGAGCAGAACCAGCGCCATCACGATCGCCTCGCCGATGAAGACGTACCTCCACGACGCGTACGTCGTGACGAGTCCTCCGATGAGAGGACCCGCCGCCGCGGCGAAGCCCGTCACGGCGCCCAGGGCGGAGAAGGCGACGATCCGCTCGCGGCCGGCGTAGTTGATCGCGGCGAGAGCGGCGATCGCGGGGATCACCAGGACCGCTCCGAGCCCTTCGACGAGCGACCAGCCGAGAAGCAGGGTGGTCAGGTTCGGGCTCAGCGCGGTCGCGAGCGAGCCGATCCCGTAGACGACCGATCCGATGCGGAACGCCCGGTTGCGACCCCACCTGTCGCCGAGCTTGCCGCCGGTCAGCATGAAGGCCGCCATCGTCAGCGCGTAGAACGTGATCGCGGCCTGCATGCCGCCGATGTCGGTGCCGAGATCGGCGGCGACGGTCGAGATCGACACGTTCATGACCGTGCTGTCGAGCACCATCACGAACTGCGACACCCCGAGGACGATGAGCACGAACCAGCGCTTCATGGGCGAACACTATGACCGCAGACCCCCTCTTCGATAGGGCGCTCGTGCGTAGACTCCCGCGCATGGACCCTGAGCCGTGGCGGCCCGCCCGACGCGACGACCTCGCAGGGCTCCCCGTCGACGTCGCACCGCGTCTGCTGGGCGGCGTGCTGCGCACGCTCGTCGGCGGCGAAGAGGTCGCC
Source organism: Microbacterium sp. (assembly GCA_040509015.1). Lineage (GTDB taxonomy): Bacteria > Actinomycetota > Actinomycetes > Actinomycetales > Microbacteriaceae > Microbacterium. Next base: position 178 of record JBEVLS010000134.1, on the reverse strand, counting down.
GTGCGGCTTACAGAGGTCGAGGCCTACCACGGTCGTGACACGGGCGCGGTGCCCGATCCGGGATCGCACGCCCGCATGGGGCGCACCGCCCGCAACGCGACGATGTGGGGCGAGCCGGGCCACCTCTACGTGTACCTGAGCCACGGCATCCACTCGTGCGTCAACGTCGTGTGCGGGC
>JBEVLS010000133.1:0-5618 GCA_040509015.1 Microbacterium sp. | reverse complement strand
CGAGCTCTTCGAGGTCGAACAGCACGGGCAGGCCCGCGTACGCGTCGGGGTTGTCGGAGAGGGTCATCGCCAGATGAGCGGGCGGGTCGACGGTGATGTACTCCCCCGCCCAGTCGATCCGATTGCCGTCCGGAAGCACCATGGTCGCGCGGAACTCCCCTCCAGGACGCACATCCATCGACAGACTCTCCTGCGGAACCTCGACGGCGGCAGTGCCGAACCAGACCGCGAAGTGCTCGGGCTTCGTGATCGCGTCGAAGACCAGCTCGCGCGGTGCCGCGATCTGGCGGGTGATCGTGAAGTAGTCAGCCATGGGTGTTCTCCTCTTTCGTGGTGCTGAGCTGCTGAAGGGCGTTCAGGTAGTCGCCGAGGGCATCGACGCTGGCCGACCAGAAGCGCTCGTAGTCGACGATCCAGGCGGATGCCGCTTCGAGCGGCCGAGCGTCGAGGCGAGCCGGCCGGTACTGCGCTTCGCGCCCCCGCGAGACGAGACCCGCGCCTTCGAGGACGCGCAGGTGCTTGGAGACCGCGGCGAAGGTCATGTCGAAGGGAGCTGCCAGCTCCCCCACCGTCGCCTGGCCGTGCGCGAGCTGCTCGAGGATCGCGCGACGGGTCGGATCGGCGAGGGCGGAGAACGTCGCGCTGAGCTGGTCGGTCATGGCATCCTCTCCTCGTATTGAACCTTTCGGTATAGTACCTCTCGGTTGAATACCCGTCAATGTCCGATCCTCGCGTTAGCGTGACGCCATGACCCGCGTCATCTTCTACACCGCCACGACCCTCAACGGATTCCTCGCCGACGATCACGATTCGCTCGACTGGCTCTTCGCCGCACCCGGCGGCGAAGGCGGCGACGAGGAGTTCCAGGCATTCCTGGCCGGGATGGGTGTTCTCGTCCAGGGCTCCTCGACCTACGAGTGGGTGCTCGAACACGAGGATCTCGTCGCCCATCCCGAGAAGTGGCCTGCGTTCTACGGAGCGAGGCCGACGTTCGTCTTCACCACGCGCGTCCTCCCCGACGTCCCCGGCGCAGACGTGCGCTTCGTCCGCGGCGCCGTCGCGGAGGCGTGGCACGCGATCCGCGACGCTGCGGGCGAGCGCGACGTGTGGATCGTGGGCGGAGGCGACCTCGCCGGCCAGTTCATCGACGCGGGCCTGCTCGACGAGATCCGTGTGTCGGTCGCTCCGGCGACGCTGCCGTCGGGAAAGCCACTTCTTCCGCGCGCGCTCGGTGCCGACGTCCTCCACCTCGAGAGCGTCCGCCAGGCGGGGCAGTTCGCCGAGTTGACTTATACGCTGAGACGGTGACCGCACGCCGGGTGAAGCTCGATCTCGCCGAGGTGCGCGACGCGTCCGGTCTGGAGCAGATCGCCGCTCTCGTTTGCGAGGACCCCGACGCAACAGCTGAGTTCGGAGGATTCTACGGCGAGGCACCGACCCGTCTCGGTACGTTGCTCGGCGAGAGTCGTCGCGTCTGGCTGCTCCGGCTCGACGACGAGGCGACGGGATTCCTGGACGCCGACAACGTCGACGGCGAGGTCAGCCTCGCCTACGCGGTCGCCCCGCGGTTCCGCCGGCGCGGCATCGCGAGCGGCGCGATCGGTCGCCTGCTCGGCATGGCGCCCTGGCCCGATGTGCGCGTCTACTCCGCCGCCGTCGATCCGCGCAACGTCGCGAGCCGCGAGGTGCTCCGCGCCGTCGGGTTCGGCCTGACGGGCACGAACGATCACGGAGACCTGATCTGGCAGCGCACTCCTCCGCGACCGCGACGGACCGGGCCGGAGCGCTTCCTCGATGGCGAGGGCCGGATCGATCGCTACCCGGTCCGTGCCGACGACCGACGCGAACTCCTGACGTGGGTGGCAGAACGGGTCCTGCCGCGCGGACTCGTATGGACCGAGCGCGACGTCAACGAGCTGCTCGCTCCTGTCGCCCCCGGGGGTGACGTCGCGGTGCTCCGCCGCCACCTCGTGGATGACGGACTGCTCGAACGCACGCGCTCGGGTTCGGAGTACGCCCGGGCGGAGCGATCAGGCGTCTGACGGCTCGAACGTCGCCCAGTCGGCGAACTTCGGCTGCCGGCCGTCTCCGGACGACGTGCCGGTGAGGCGCCGTTTCATCCACGGGCCGACGTGCTCCCGGTAGTAGGCGAGCCCTCGCGAACCCGATGCGGGGAGCGCAGGCAGAGACCACCAGTCGGCGGGGGGCTCCATGCCGAGCGCCGACAGCACACGCGCCGCCACCCGGTGGTGGCCGCGCGGGTTCATGTGCAGGCGGTCCTCCGACCAGTACGGCGCCGTCGACAGCTCCCGATCCGGCCAGTTGAGCGCCCGCACGATGTCGGGCTTGTCGGCGATGTGCTTCACGACCGCCGCCGAGAGGATGTCGCCGCGCCGCTGGATGACGCGGCTCAGCGGCAGCTGGCCCGACGGGTTCGCGCCCGACAGGAGGATGAGCTGCACGCCCTCCTCGTCGCAGCGCCGGATCACCTGATCGAACGCCGCCACGATGCTCGCCATGCTCGTGCGCGGGCGCAGCATGTCGTTCCCGCCTCCGTTGAACGACAGATGCGTCGGCTTCAGCGCGAGCGCGGGCTCGAGCTGCTGCTCGACGATCGGCCTCACGAGCTTGCCGCGGATCGCGAGGTTCGCGTACTCGATCGGCTCGCCTCCGGCATCAGCCCAGCCGCGCGCGACGATGTCGGCCCAGCCCCTCACACGACCGTCGGGGAGTTCATCGCCGACACCCTCGGTGAAGGAGTCGCCGATGGCGACGAAGCGGATGGAGGACATCCTGCCAGCCTAACTTCGCGAGCGCCTCACCGGTCATCGAGCGCTTCGCCGCGCCGATCCGCCAGCCCCCACGCCGCAGCGGCCGCGATGACGAAGAACACCGCGAACACGACGAAGAGCACGGGCGCACCCCCGGCGACGAGCAGCGGGGGCACCGCGAGCGGCGCGGCGATCGACGCGATGCGTCCGACGCCTGCCGCCCAGCCCGAACCGGTCGCCCGCATGGACGTCGGGTACATCTCGGGCGTGACGGCGTACAGCGCGCCCCACGCGCCGAGGTTGAAGAACGACAACGCCATGCCCGCGGCGATGACGCCCGCCTCGGACGTCGCGGTGCCGAAGAACACCGCGGCCGTCGCCGACCCGACGAGGAACACCGACAGGGTCAGTCGCCGTCCCCACACCTCGATGAGCCAGGCGGCGACGGCGTAGCCGGGCAGCTGAGCGAGCGTGATGATCAGCGTGAACCCGAACGACCGAACGAGGTCGTAGCCCTGCGCGACGAGGATCGACGGGATCCAGATGAAGGCGCCGTAGTACGAGAAGTTCACGCAGAACCACACGATCCACAGGCTCGCCGTGCGCAGGCGGAACTCGCCCGCCCACAGCCCTCCGAGCCGGGACCGCAGCGACTCCGCGACCGGCGCCTCGGCGACCGGCGGCGACGACGCCGGCGATGCCACCTCTGCGGCGGACTCGAACGAGCGCACGACGGCATCGGCCTCGTCGTGGCGCCCGCGCCGCTCGAGCCAGCGCGCGGACTCGGGAAGGCCCCACCGGACGATGAGCGCGTAGGCGGCGGGGATCGCACCGAGCGCGAACGCCCACCGCCAGCCGTCGTCCGACCCGGGGATCACCAGATAGCCGATGAGCGCCGCCGCGGTCCACCCGACAGCCCAGAACGCCTCGAGGATCACGATGAGGCGACCGCGCATGCGCGCCGGGGCGAACTCGCTCACGTACGTCGACGCGACGGGGAGCTCGGCACCGAGGCCGAGTCCGACGAGGAAGCGGAGCACCAGGAGGGCCGCGAGGCCGCCGACGAGCGCGCTCGCCCCGGTGGCGAGGCCGTAGACCAGCAGCGTGAGGGCGAACACCTGACGTCGACCGAAACGATCGGCGAGCAGGCCCCCGAGACTCGCGCCGATCGCCATCCCGATGAACCCCGCCGAGGCGATCCACGCCGTCTGGGACGGCTCGAGCGACCACTGAACGGCGAGAGCGGCGATGACGAACGAGATCAGCCCCACGTCCATCGCGTCCAGCGCCCACCCGAGCCCGGAGCCGGTCAGGACACGCAGATGCCGTTTCGTGAAGGGCAGCGCATCGAGGCGCTCCGAGATCGTCGCGGGTCGAGTGGCGGCATCCGTCATATCGTCATGCTACGGATGCCGCGCACCCGTCAGGACAACATGTCGCGCACGAGCGGCGCGACCTCGGTGCCGTACAGCTCGATCGAGCGCATCATGTGCTCGTGCGAGAGCGTGCCGGTCGAGAACTTCATGTCGAACCGCTGCAGCCCGAGCGTGCGGACGGTCTCGGCGATCTTGCGCGCCACCGTCTCGGGTGAGCCGATGTAGAGGGCACCCTCGGGGCCGACATCGTGCTGGAAACGCAGCCGGTTGTACGACGGCCAGCCGCGTTCCCGCCCGATCGTGTTGTTGAGCGCTTCGAAGCCCTCGTACGCCTCGTCCCACGCCTGCTGGTCGGTCTCGGCGATGTGGCCGGGCGAGTGCACGCCGACGGGCAGAGTCTCGCGCCCGAACGAGTCGAGCGACCGGTGGTAGAGGTCGACGAACTGGCGGAACCGGTGCGACGGCCCGCCGATGATCGCCAGAAGGAGCCCGAAGCCGTAGCGCGCAGTGCGCACGACGGATTCCGGCGACCCGCCGACCCCGACCCACGCCTTGAGCCCGTCCGCCGTCTTGGGGAACACGTCCGCCGAATCGAGCGCGGCGCGTGTCGTGCCCTGCCAGGTCACGGGCTTCTCGGCCATGAGCTGCGAGAAGAGGTCGAGCTTCTCTTCGAAGAGCACCTCGTAGTCGCGAAGGTCGAAGCCGAACAGCGGGAAGGACTCGATGAACGAGCCGCGACCGAGGGTCACCTCGGCGCGACCGTTCGAGACCGCGTCGAGCGTGGCGAAGCGCTCGTACAGTCGCACCGGGTCGTCGCTCGAGAGCACCGTCACGGACGTGCCGAGATGGATGTCCTTCGTGACCGCCGCAGCGGCGGCCAGGACGATCTCGGGACTCGAGATCGCGAACTCCTTGCGGTGGTGCTCCCCCACCCCGAAGAACGACAGCCCGACCTCGTCGGCGAGGACGGCCTGCGCGACGACGTTGCGGATCGTCTCGGCATCGGTGAGGCGCCTCCCTTCGGCGTCGATCGTGACGTCGCCGAAGGTGTCGAGGCCCAGTTCGATTTCATTCATGTGAATGCGAACTCCGTCTCGCGCCGCCCTATTCCGTCAGTCCGCGAGAGCTTCGCGAAGCGTGTCGAGGCCCACGCCGCCGACGTCGAGTGCGCGCTTGTGGAACGCCTTGATGTCGAACTCCTCACCCTCGCGCGCCGCGACGTCATCGCGCAGCTGCTCCCAGATGCGCTGGCCGACCTTGTACGAGGGCGCCTGGCCGGGCCAGCCGAGATAGCGGTTGACCTCGAACTGCACGAACTCATCGGGCATGTTGACGTTCGCGCGCATGAACTCGAGCGCGTAGTCGTGATCCCAGGTCCCCGTGCCGTCCGGGCGGGGCTTCTCGAGGTGCACGCCGATGTCGAGAACGACGCGTGCCGCGCGCATCCGCTGGCCGTCGAGCATGCCGAGAC
>JBEVLS010000132.1:0-3570 GCA_040509015.1 Microbacterium sp. | reverse complement strand
CGGCGCCCGAACCGCGGCCGGGACCGACGCGGATGCCGTTGCGCTTTGCCCAGTTGATGAAGTCGGCCACGACGAGGAAGTAGCCCGGGAAGCCCATCTGCACGATGACGCCCGTCTCGTACTCGGCCTGAGCACGCACGTCGTCGGGGATGCCGGCGGGGTAACGGTGCTCGAGGCCCTTCTCGACCTCTTTGACGAACCAGGAGTCCTCTGTCTCTCCCTGCGGGACGGGGAAGCGCGGCATGTAGTTCGCGCTCGTGTTGAATTCGACCTCGCACCGCTCGGCGATCAGCAGCGTGTTGTCGCAGGCCTCGGGGTGATCGCGGAAGATCTGGCGCATCTCGGCCGGCGATTTGACGTAATAGCCGTCGCCGTCGAACTTGAACCGCTTGGGGTCGTCGAGGGTCGAGCCGGACTGCACGCACAGCAGAGCCGCGTGGCTGGATGCGTCGTGCTGGTGCGTGTAGTGCAGGTCGTTGGTGCCGACGAGCGGGATGTCGAGCTCTTTCGAGATCTTCAGGAGGTCGCTCATCACGCGACGCTCGATCGAGAGGCCGTGGTCCATGATCTCGGCGAAGTAGTTCTCTTTGCCGAAGATGTCCTGGAACTCGGCCGCCGCCGCGCGCGCCGCGTCGTACTGGCCGAGACGCAACCGGGTCTGCACCTCGCCCGACGGGCAGCCGGTCGTCGCGATGAGGCCGCCGCTGTACTTCTGCAGCAGTTCGCGATCCATGCGCGGCTTGAAGTAGTACCCCTCCATGCTCGCGCGGGACGAGAGACGGAACAGATTGTGCATGCCCTCGGTGGACTGCGAAAGGAGGGTCATGTGGGTGTAGGCGCCGGCGCCCGACACGTCGTCGTCGCTCTGCTCGGGGGTGCCCCAGCGCACACGCGCCTTGTCGGAGCGGTGCGTGCCGGGCGTCACGTAGGCCTCGATGCCGATGATCGGCTTGATGCCGGCATCCTTCGCGGCCTTGTAGAACTCGAACGCCGCGAACGTGTTGCCGTGGTCGGTGACCGCGATCGCCGGCATGCCCTGACGAACCGCCTCCTGCACCATCGGACCGATGCGGGCCGCCCCGTCGAGCATCGAGTACTCGCTGTGCACGTGCAGGTGAACGAAGGAGTCGGATGCCACGAGTCGAGTCTACGGAGCCCTCCGACATCGGCGGCCCGTGCCACGCACGCACGCGTCACGCGCTACGGAGATCCACCGGGCGCGCTACGGAGAACCCCCGCGCAGGCCTGATGGGAATGCCGACTCTTCGTACCGTCGAAGAGCGGCGCCGAACTCGAGGCCTCCGTGGGGGATGTCGCCCGAGTCGGCGCCGCACCATCCCCGGTCAGCGGCTGAGGTCGAGCCGCATCAGGACGCGGGGGAATCCGTTGAGCACCGAGTCGGTGTCGGCGGCCTTGCGGAATCCTGCGGCGGTGAACAGCGCGCGTGTGCCGACATAGGCCATCGTGAGATCCACGGTGGCGCCCTTGTTGTCGACCGGATACCCCTCGATCGCCGGAGCGCCGTTCTCGCGGGCGAAGTCGACGGCCCCGGCGAGCAGAGCGTGGGAGATCCCCTCGCCGCGGTGCCCGGGACGGACGCGGATGCACCACACGCTCCAGACGTCGAGGTCGTCCACGTGCGGGATGCGACGATTCGTCGCGAACGACGTGTCGGAACGCGGATGCACCGCCGCCCACCCCACGACCTCGTCGCCGTCGTAGGCGAGAACGCCGGGAGGACCCTGCCTCATCAGCGCCGAGACCTTGCGCCCCCTCGCCTGCCGGTGGAGCGACTGGTTCTCCTTCGACGGAATGCGGTAGCTCAGGCACCAGCACACGTCGGAGTCGGGCTTCTTCGGCCCGACCATGGTCTTGACGTCGGCGAAGCGGGTGGCGGGAACGACCTCGATGCCCATGGCCCCATGGTGCCACCGGCATCCGACACGTGTCAGTCGCCGCGCAGCACCTCGAGCGCGTGCGCGAGATCTGCGGGATACTCCGACCGGAACGTGACCCACTCCCCCGTCGCCGGGTGCGCGAACGACAGCTCGTGGGCGTGCAGCCACTGGCGCGTCAGTCCGAGCCGGGCCGACAGCGTGGGGTCGGCGCCGTACAAGGGGTCTCCGACGCACGGATGCCGGTGTGCGGCCATGTGCACGCGGATCTGGTGGGTCCTGCCCGTCTCGAGATGGATCTCGAGCAGCGATGCCCCCGGGAATGCCTCGAGAGTCTCGTAGTGCGTCACGGAGTCCTTGCCGTCGGGTGTGACCGCGAACTTCCAGGAGTGCGTGGCGTGACGCCCGATCGGCGCATCGATCGTCCCGGCGAGCGGGTCGGGGTGCCCTTGCACGACGGCGTGGTAGATCTTCTCGACCTCGCGCTCCTTGAAGGCGCGCTTGAGCACGGTGTACGCGTGCTCGGTCTTCGCGACGACCATGAGTCCGCTCGTGCCGACGTCGAGACGATGGACGACGCCCTGACGTTCCGGGGCGCCGCTCGTCGCGATCCGGAATCCGGCCGCCGCCAGCGCGCCGACGACCGTCGGCCCCTCCCAGCCGAGCGAGGGATGGGCTGCGACACCGGCCGGCTTGTCGACCACGACGATGTCGTCGTCGTCGTGGACGATCCCGAGATCCGGGACGGCGATCGGGACGATCACCGGCTCCTGCTTCTCGGTCCACGTCACATCCAGCAGGGACCCGCCGCTCACGCGATCGGACTTGCCCACCGCCCGTCCGTCGAGGAGGACACCGCCTTCTTCGGCGATGTCGGCGGCGAAGGAGCGAGAGAAGCCCAGCATCTTCGCGAGCGCCTGGTCGACGCGGATGCCGTCGAGTCCGTCGGGAACGGGGAGGAGGCGCGACGGCATGTCAGACGTCGGTGCGGCGCTCGTCCGCCTCGCGGTCGGCCTCGCGCTCGACCGCACGCTGCTCGGCGTCCGTCAGCGGCGGCAGACCGCGTTCGTCTGCGGGGATCCCGGCGTCCGGATCCGCGACCGGGAACTCGTCGCCGAAGCCCGCGACGTCGCCGCCGGGCGGAGTCTCATCGCCCTCGCCGAGCAGGGTCTCGTCGTCGTCGCGCCCGCGGCGGGGCTCGCGTGTACCGTCCATGTGCACTCCCAGGATGACGAGCAGTGCGATGAGGATCATGTCGCACACGATGAAGATGTCGGCCACGTTGTAGATGGCCGGATTCATCCAGAACCACATCCACGGCGTGTTGATGAAGTCGATGACGTGCCCGACGCCGAACGACGGCTCGCGCAGCAGGCGGTCGGTCAGATTGCCGAGGACGCCGCCGAGCAGCAGACCGAGCGCGACCGCCCAGACGCGCGACCGCACGCGCGTGGCGGCCAGCCAGCCGATGACGACCGCCACGACCGCGAGGGCGATCGTGAAGATCCACGTGGCGCCGGAGCCGAACGAGAACGCCGCCCCGGGGTTCTTGACGAGGTAGAGACTCAGGAACTCCCCGATGACGGGGACGTTCTCCTGGAGCGGCAGGTTCTCGAGGGCGAGATGCTTCGTGAACTGGTCGGCGGCCAGCACCAGCACCGCGAGGATCGCGATG
>JBEVLS010000131.1:0-4365 GCA_040509015.1 Microbacterium sp. | reverse complement strand
GAGAAGCTCTCCGACCGCGCGTGGGCGTACCCGACGCCGTATCCGTCCGGTATCGAGCGCGTCGGCAAGGACTACTCGGGCTACGTCGCGTTCTGGAAGGAAGTCCAGGTCGGCGAGTAGGCGCCGTCAGTCGACGGCGCCGCCGAAGTAGACCTCGACGTCCGCGACGCGGCCGTCGCGAACCACGGTGGCTTCGGCGTTGCGCCATCGCTTTCCGTCGACGGGGTATTCGTACCGGTGCAGCACGACGCCGTCGACCTCGACGATCTGGAGCGTCTCGCTCGCCGCGTCGAAATGATCGGCTGTGGGGAAGCACCGCTCGAGCCAGGTGGCCTTGCCGATGTGGTCGTCCTGCGGACTCGTGAAGACGAAGTCGTCGTGCATCAGCGCCTCCGCGGCGGCACGGTCCTGATCGCGGAACGCCCGCATGAAGCGCTGGACGACCTCGACGCTCGTGGGGGCGGTCATGCCGCGATCGTACGCCCCGCCGACGCCGCTGTCAGGGGCCTGTCGACGACGTGGCGCCGCGACGAGCACAGGTCCCTGTGTGTCGCACCTTTACCGCGGAGTCGCCGTTCACCTCCCGTCGCCCTAGCGTCGGAGAACGCCTTCCGATCCGGCTGCCGCGGCCGGCCCGCACTCGGGCTCCGCGCCGCCTGATCGAATCCCCCGACGTTCTGTAGGAGAACCACGCCATGTCTGAGCCCACCTCGACCCAGACCGAGATCGACGCCCACCTCGCGAAGCAGAAGTCGCGCCGGCGCCTCTGGATCGGCGGGGGCATCGTCGCGGTGGTCGCCGTCGCGGCCGCCATCACGATCCCGATCGTGGTGCAGAACTCCGCCCCCACGGCGGCCGAGGGCGACGAGCTCATCACCCTCACGATCGCCGACACGGCGCAGAGCGACTTCCAGGACGCGATCGTCGAGGTCGGCCGCGAGAACGGACTCGCGCTCGAGTTCATCAACTTCGACGACCCCTACCTGCCGAACACGGCGCTGGTCGAAGGCGAAGTGGACGGCAACTCCTTCCAGCACGTCGCGTGGCTGAGCCAGTTCAACAAGGAGAACGACACCGACATCACGCCGGTCTTCTCGACCGTGATCTCGTCGTGGGGCCTCTTCTCGGAGGACTTCGCGTCGGTGGACGAGATTCCGGATGCCGCGCGCGTCGCCGTGCCCGACGACCCGGCGAACTTCTCCCGCTCGCTGTTCATCCTCCAGACCGCGGGGCTGCTCGAACTCGACCCGGACGCCGGGGTCTTCCCCACCGAGGAGGACATCACCGCGAACCCCAAGTCGGTCGAACTCGTCCGCATCGCGCACGAGTCCGTGCAGACCGCCTACAGCGACCCCACGATCCAGGCAACTGTCATCGCGACCGACGACTTCGATCCGGCGCTCGAGATCACCAGCGCCGACGCGCTCGTGCTCGAAGACGCGCAGGCGACCACCTCCAGCCCCTATGTGATCATCGTGGCGACCACGGCCGACCGGGCGGACGACCCGGCGTGGGCACTCCTGGAGAAGACCTACCGCGACCCCCGCGTCGTGGCGGCCCTCGAGGAGGAGAAGCGCGGCGAGGCGACGATCGTCGAACTCCCCGTCGACGACCTGCGCTCGGCTCTGGCCGAGCTGACCGCCCAGTAGGGACGCGCTCGAGCGCTGCGGCGCACCCCCGACCTCGAGGTACGAATGACTGAGCGCATCCGGCTCGCCCACGTGTCGAAGGACTTCCCCGCGAAGGGCAAGGCCGTGCCGACACGCGTGCTCGACGACGTCGACATCACGGTGGAGGCCGGAGAGATCTACGGTCTCATCGGGCGCTCGGGGGCGGGCAAGTCCACTCTCCTGCGCATGATCAACGGACTCGAGACGCCCACGTCCGGCCAGGTGCTTCTCGACGGCGTCGACGTGCACTCGCTCCCCGCGAAGGACCTGCGCGAGCTCCGGCACGGGATCGGCATGGTCTTCCAGCAGTTCAACCTCTGGAACTCGCGCACCGTGTACGGCAACATCGCGACACCGCTCAAGATCGCCGGTTGGAAGGATGCCGCGATCTCTCAGCGGGTCGGCGAGCTGCTGGACTTCGTGGGTCTGGGGGGCAAGGCGTTCGCGCGCCCGCGTCAGCTGTCGGGCGGTCAGAAGCAGCGGGTCGGCATCGCGAGGGCGATCGCGAGCAGGCCGTCGGTGCTCCTCGCCGACGAGGCCACGAGCGCACTGGATCCACAGACCACCACCGAGATCGTCGACCTCCTGAAATCGGTCAACCGCGAGTTCGGGATCACGATCGTCGTGGTCACGCACGAGATGGACGTGATGGCGCAGCTGGCCGACCGCGTGTCGATCCTCAGCCACGGACGCGTCGTCGAGTCGGGTGAGATCCACCAGATCCTGGCCGCACCGCACGACCCCGTGACCGCGGGGCTCGTCGGGTCGTACACGAGGACCGCGCTCACCGAGGACGAGAAGGCTGCGCTTCGGGCCCAGTTCACGGGCCGCAGGATCTCGGTCACCGTGGACGACACGACGTCGGGGGCGCCCCTGCTGTCGCGCCTCGCCCGCGCGCACGAGGTCGACTTCTCGATCATCCAGGGCGGTGTCGCGCGGGTGAAGGACAAGCCGTACGGGCAGCTGAGCCTGGCACTCCACGGTGACGACGCGGCGATCGACCGCTTCGTCGCGGAGCTCTCCACGCAGACGGCGGTGGCGTCGTGGTGATCGTCACGGCGATCGACCTGGGTTCGGACGTCCCCCGGGTCGCGCGCGCGCTCGGCGAGACCCTCTTCATGGTCTCGGTGTCCTTCGTCCTGGCCTCGATCATCGGCCTGATCCTCGGGATCTTCCTCTACGCCACACGCCCCGGGCAGCTGCTGCACAGTCGCATCGCGCACACGGTGCTGAACGTCATCGTCAACACCCTGCGTCCGATCCCGTTCATCATCCTCCTGGTCGCCCTGACGCCCCTGACGCGGGCGCTGATCGGCACGAGCATCGGGCCGGCCGCGGCGATCCTTCCCCTCACGATCGCGGCGTCCGTCGGCATCGCGCGCGTCGCCGAGACGAACCTCGTCGCCGTCGACCCCGGGGTGATCGAGGCGGCGAAGGCCGTGGGAGCGTCTCCGCTCCACATCCTGTTCGGCTTCGTCGCCCGCGAGGCGTTCGGGCCCCTGCTGCTCTCGCTGACGTTCATCTCGGTCGCGCTCATCGACGCGACGGCCGTGGCCGGGGCCGTCGGCGGCGGCGGACTCGGAAACCTCGCCCTCACCTACGGCTACCAGCGCTTCGACTGGGCGATCATGGTCCTCATCATCCTCGTGCTCATCGGGCTGGTGCAGCTCGTGCAGTTCATCGGCAACCGCATCGCGCGGCGCTTCATCGACGGATGACGGGCGGCAGGGGTGCTGTCCGCCGCGTCGCCGTCATCGGAGGCGGCGTGCTGGGCGCGTCCGTCGCGGCGGCTCTCGCGACGACCGGTGACGCGGTGACGCTCCTCACCGACGGCGACGGGAAGACGACCCCGGCCTCGGCGGCGAGCTTCGCGTGGGTCAACGCCCGCGACAAATCGCCCGAGTCCTACCGCCGGCTCAACGAGGACGCGCGCAGGCGGCACGACGAGAGCCAGGCGGGGTGGTTCGTGGGCAGCGGGGCCATCGCCGACGGCACGGAGTTGCCCGAGGACGGGTACGTCGACACGTCGGCCTTCATCGCGACGCACCTCGACGCGGCCCGTGCGGCGGGCGCCGTCATCCGAACCGGCACGACGGTCGGCTCGCTCGACGAGCTGCGCGGCGCGTTCGATGTCGTCGTCGTCGCCGGCGGTACGGCGACGGCGGGTCTCGTGCGAGATCTGCCTGGCGCGGCGCGCAGGCTGTCGAAGACGGAAGGCGCCGACGGCTTCCTCGCCCGGATCGCCGTCGACGAGCATCCGGTCCACCGCATCGTCTCCGTCGACGGGCTTCAGGCGCGTCCGGACGGAGACGGCACCGTCGCGGTGCAGAGTCTCGCGATCGAGCGCTCTCTGCGCGAACGCCGTGCCGCGGCATCCGTCGACACCGTCTGGCCCGCGCTGCGGGACGAGATCGCGACGAAGCTCGCCTGGCGCGTTCCGGCAAGCGCCCGCGTGACGGTCGCGCGGGCCGCCCGACCGCACGCCGCCGACGGACTCCCCGTGGTGGGCTGGGTGAGCGACGACGCGTACGTCGTGCTGTCGCACAGCGGGGTCACCCTCGCTCCCCTGCTCGCCGAACTCGTCGCGCGCGACCTGCGCGGAGACGAAGACCCTCGACTGGCCGCCTGGCGGCCGTGACCGATTGGACCACGACGTGACAGACCTGCAGACCGACTTCAGTGCGCTGCTCGCCGG
>JBEVLS010000130.1:0-3443 GCA_040509015.1 Microbacterium sp. | reverse complement strand
CTTGAGCGGCAGCGTCTGCGTGGCCATCACGTGCTCGACCTCGCTCGTGCCGATGCCGAACGCCATCGCACCGAAGGCGCCGTGCGTCGAGGTGTGGCTGTCGCCGCAGACGACCGTGATCCCGGGCATCGTGAGCCCGAGCTGCGGACCGACCACGTGGACGATCCCCTGTTCCTTGTCGCCGAGCGAGTGCAGGCGCACACCGAATTCCTCGGCGTTGCGGCGCAGCGTGTCGATCTGCGTGCGGCTCGTGAGGTCGGCGATCGGCTTGTCGATGTCGAGCGTCGGGGTGTTGTGGTCCTCTGTGGCGATCGTGAGATCGAGCCGGCGCACGGGGCGGCCTTCGGCACGCAGGCCGTCGAACGCCTGGGGGCTCGTCACCTCGTGCACGAGGTGCAGGTCGATGTAGATGAGATCGGGCTCGCCGTTCTCGCCCTCGACCACGAGATGGTCGGCCCACACCTTCTCGGCCAGGGTGCGGGGCTTGTCGGGAATGCCGGAAACGGGACTGCTCATTGGTCTGTCGTTCTCCTAGGAAAGCGGGTCAAGCCAGCGATGAACTCCGCGACGAGAGAGGCCTGGGAACTAGGACTCGTCGCGGCCGCTAAGGAGAAGTCGGGCGATCCGCATCGGGCCAGACTACCACCGGGCCGCGGCGGCTCGGCGAGACCGCCGCGCGTAACACTGCTTCTCATTCAGAGGGCTCCGAGGCGCGTCCGTGGCACGCTGAGGCATCCCGAGTGTGAGGAACCGCCCACGATGACCACCCCGTCCCACCGCGAGGGCTTCGCCACCCGGCAGGTCCATGCCGGCGCCGCGCACCGCGCCGCGCGGTCGCGAACGACCCCGATCTACCTGACCGCGGGCTTTCCCTTCGACGGCTTCGACGATGCCGAAGCGCACTTCGGGCAGGGCGACGGCTTCGGCTACACGCGCATCGGCAATCCCACGGTCGACGCGGTCGAGCGCAAGATCGCATCGCTGGAAGGTGGCGCGCAGGCTCTCCTGGTCGCCAGCGGCCAGGCGGCGGTGTCGGTCGTCCTGCTCGGGCTGCTGTCGTCCGGAGATCACGTCGTGTGCTCCACGCACATCTACGAGGGCACACGGGGCCTGCTTCTCGACAACCTCTCTCGCCTCGACATCGCGGTCGACTTCGTCGACGACATAGACGACCCGCAGGAATGGGCGGCGAAGATCCGTCCCGAGACCAGGGTGCTGTTCGCGGAGTCGATCGCCAACGCACGCAACGACCTGCTCGACGTCGCGGCCGTCTCGGCGGTCGCCGACGCCCACGGCATCCCCCTCGTCGTCGACAACACGCTGGCGACGCCCTACCTGCTGCGCCCGATCGAGCACGGTGCCGCGATCGTCGTGCATTCGGCGAGCAAGTTCCTGTCGGGTCAGGGCTCGGTGCTCGGGGGCGTGATCGTCGACGACGGCCGGTTCGATGCGGAGCGCTCCGGCTCACTGTTCCCGCACCTGGTCGAGCGCACCCGGACCGGCGGACCCAGCCTCGTCGACCGCCACGGCGGACGCGCCCGCATCGCGCACCTCCGCGAGAGCGTGGCCCCCCGCCTGGGCCCGACCCCTTCGCCGCTGAACGCGTTCCTGATCGGCCAGGGCCTCGAGACCCTGAGCCTGAGGGTGCAGCGGCAGTCCGAGAACGCCGCCACCGTCGCCCGGTGGCTGGCGGCTCGCCCCGAAGTGGCCTCGGTCGACCACATCTCGCTGGCGTCGCATCCGCATCACCGCCATGCGTCGCGGTATCTGCCGGACGGCACCGGCTCGGTGTTCACCTTCACCCTCGACGGAGGTGTCGCAGAGGCACGTCGCTTCATCGAGGCCCTCGAGGTGATGACCCACATGACGCACGTCGGCGACGTCCGATCGCTGATCCTGCACCCCGCCACGACGAGCCACGCCCAGCGGACGGTGGCGGAGCGCGAGTCGCACGGCGTGCGTCCCGGCACGCTGCGCCTGTCGATCGGCATCGAGGACGCGGACGATCTCATCGCCGACCTGGGCCGCGGCCTCGCCGCGTCGCATCCACAGTCGTCGCCGGTGTCGTTGATCGCCGATCAGCGCTTCCCCCTGCTCGTCGAAGAGCAGGCGGTGTCGGCGTGAGCCGTCCGCAGCACTTCGGCTGGTTCCTCGCGCGCGGGTTCGGCCCGCACGGCTGGGGTCACCCCTACCTCGAGTGGAACCACCGCTGGACGGAGCCGGGGCTCTACCAGGACTCGGTCCGCACCCTCGAACAGGCGGGATTCGACCTGCTGATCATCGAGGACGCCCCCTCGCTCGGCTCGGCCAGCACGATCGACCTTCGCGTCCGGCAGGCGTTCGGCGGCCCCAAGCACGACCCGCTCCTGCTCGCCCCGTACCTCTTCGCCGCGACGCAGCACCTCGGCATCGTGCCGACCGTCAACCCGGCCGCCTACCTGCCGTACACGGCGGCGCGTCAGTTCGCGACCCTGCAGCACCTGAGCGGTCACCGCCTGGGGCTGAACGTCGTGACCGACACCGGCAGCGCGCGGCACTTCGGCACCGCTCCGCCACCGGACCACGACGGCGCCTACGATCGCGCCGAAGAGTGGCTCGCCGGCATCCGCGCCCTCTGGAACAGCTGGCCGGACGGCGCCCTGATCGCCGATCCCGCGCGGGGCCGCTACGCCGACGGCACCCTTCTGCAGCCGGTCGAGCACCGCGGCGAGTACTACGGCTTCGACGGGCCCCTCAACGCGCTGCCGTTCACCGACGGTGAACCGGTGATCGTGTCACCCGGCGGTTCGGGGCGCGGGCTCGGGTTCGCCGGGGCGAACTCCGGGGTGCAGCTCGCACTCGCCCCGCTGGACGAGGCGAGCATCACGGCGTACCGGGCGAAGATCCGTCAGGCGGCCGTGGAGGCGGGCCGCTCCCCCGACGACATCAAGATCCTCTTCGCCATCCAGCCCGTGATCGTCTCGTCGCCCGAAGAGGCCGACCGTCTCGTGGCGGCGTCGCGGAACCCCGACGACGCGGCCGTGCGCTACATCGCCGAGAAGCAGTCGAGCGACCTCGAGACCGACCTCACCGCGCTCGACCCCGACGCACCGCTGGACCTCTCGGTCTTCGGCGGGCACGTGTCGCAGGGCAGCATCAAGAGGCTGATCGGAAAGCACGACGTCGCCACCACACCCCTGCGCGCCCTCCTCGCCGCGCACGCGCGTCTCGGCCGGATCTCGGACCGGACGGGCTTCGTCGGAACGGCCGAGGAGTTCGCCGACCTCATCGAGGAGCTCGGCGAGTGGGGGAACGACGGCGTCCTCATCTGGGGCGATCTGCACCCCGTCACGGTCCACCGCATCCTCGACGAGCTCGTCCCGATCCTGCGCCGGCGCGGCATCCTGCGCACCGAGTACGCCGACGGCGGCCTGCGCGCGAACCTGCAGTCCTTCTAGCCCGGC
>JBEVLS010000129.1:0-3338 GCA_040509015.1 Microbacterium sp. | reverse complement strand
CCCGGCGTGCAGCGCCCGGCGCGCAGCGCACCCGGCGGGCAGCGACCCTGTGGGCAGCGCCCCGGCGCGCACCGCACCCGCTCAGGCGCGCGAGCGCCGCAGCAGACCCACGCGGTCGTACACGTCGTCGAGCGTCCGGCCCGCGACCTCGGCCGCTCGGTCGGCGTTCGCAGCGAGGACTCGGTCGAGCTCGGCCTTGTCGTCCAGCAGCTCGAGCGCGCGGGCGCGCACCGGACCGAACTCGTTCACCACGACCTCGGCGAGCCCCTTCTTGAAGTCGCCGTAGCCGCGCCCGGCGTACTCGTCCTCGATGGACGGAATCTGCCGACCCGTCAGCGCCGCGTAGATCACCAGGAGGTTCGACACCCCGGGCTTCTGCTCCCGGTCGTAGTGCACCGCGCCCTCACTGTCGGTGACGGCCCGCATGATCTTCTTCGCGCTGACCGCCGGGTCATCCAGCAGCCACAGGGTGCCGGCATCCGACTCTGCAGACTTCGACATCTTCGCGGTCGGGTTCTGCAGGTCGTAGATGCGCGCGGTGTCCTGCTGGATCACCGGCATCGGCACCTTGAAGGTCTGCCCGTAGCGCGAGTTGAAGCGCTCCGCGAGGTCTCGGGTCAACTCGACGTGCTGCTTCTGGTCGTCGCCGACCGGCACGATGTCGGTCTGGTACAGGAGGATGTCGGCGGCCATCAGCACCGGGTAGGTGAACAGTCCCACCGACGTGGTGTCCACGCCGTAGCGGGCCGACTTGTCCTTGAACTGCGTCATCCGGCCGGCCTCGCCGAAGCCTGTGATCGTGGAGAGGATCCAGGCGAGCTCCGGGTGCGCGGCGACGTGCGACTGCACGTACAGCGTCGACTTCGACGGCTCGATGCCCGCCGCGATGTACTGCGCCGCGGTGCGGCGGGTCTTCTCGCGCAGCTCGGCCGGGTCGTTCGGCTGCGTCAGCGCGTGCAGGTCGACCACCGAGAAGTACGCGTCGTACGCCTCCTGCAGATCGCGCCACTGCATGAGCGCCCCGATGTAGTTGCCGACCTGGAGGGAATCGGCGGAGGGCTGCATGCCGGAGTACAGACGGGGTTTGCTCACCGATCGATTCTACGGGGGAGCCGGATGCCTCGACCCGCGGTCCCGCGTGCGCCCGTGCCCGCTCAGCGACCGATCGTGTAGTCCACGACCACGGGTGCGTGGTCGCTCCACCGGGTGTCCCACGACGGCGCCCGCACGACCCGGTAGTCGCTCACGCGCTCCGCCAGCTCGGGAGTGGACAGGTGATAGTCGATCCGCCAGCCGGTGTCGTTGTCGAACGCCTTGCCGCGGCTGGACCACCACGTGTACGGGCCGTCGACTTCGCCGTGGAAGGTTCGGCCGACGTCGGTCCAGCCCAGGCCAACGCCGGTCGACCCGTCGACCCCGACGACCGGCTCGCCCGCGGGACCGAGGAAGCGGTCGAAGTAGGCGCGTTCGCGGGGGAGGAAGCCGGCCTTCTTGACGTTGCCCTTCCAGTTGCGGATGTCGAGCTCGCGGTGACCCACGTTCAAGTCGCCCATGATCACCGAGAGCGGCGACTCGGCGCGCAGCTGCGGCATCCGCTTCTCCATGGCATCCAGGAACGCCCACTTGGCGTCCTGCCGCGGGGTGTCCGCCTCGCCCGTGTGGACGTAGGCGCTCACGACCGTGAGGCGCTCGCCGTCGACGTCGATGTCGGCCTCGATCCAGCGGCCCGCCGAGTCAAGCGGCTCGGGGCCCAGCACGCGGCGCACCTGCACCGCGGGCATCCGGGTCGCGATCGCGACGCCCGCACGGCCCTTCGCGAGCGCCTCATCGTTGACGAGCTCCCACCCGGGCAGCGCGTCGCGCAACTGCTCCTCGGTGGCACGCACCTCCTGCAGCGCCATGACGTCGACGCCGGCCCCGTCGAGCCACTCGATCATCCCGTTGCGGACCGCCGCGCGGATCCCGTTGACGTTGATGGAGGCGATGCGGACGCTGCGAGACACGCCCTCGAGCCTATCCGTCGCCCCGGACACTGCCGCGGTCCGGCCCCGCCACGGCAGCAGCCTTCCGCTTCTTCCCGGAAGACCGGGCGAGCAGCTCCGGCGGTGGGGAAGACGCCTCAACCCGGTCGAGCTCGTCCTCGGCCTCGCGGAGGGCGTAGTCGGCCCGCCACGTCCGATACCAGGGCGCCGCGTCGCGCGCTTCGCGCGCGGTTCGCAGCCGCACCTGCGCGGCCAGCAGCAGCGCCTGGTGCTCGGCGGCGATGCGCTCGGCCTCCGTCGGCAGGAGGATCGGGATGTCCTTGTCGTGCGAGGCGACAGCGATCCACGAGGCGGCCACGAGCATGATGATCCCGCTGATCTTGAACCACAGCAGCAGCCCCACGAAGATCGCGAACGTCGCCAGCAGCGGGTTGGAGGGCGTGTAGCTCAGCAGCAGGCCGGCGCCGAACTGCAGCACTGTCAGCGCGCCACCGCCCAGGAGGGCGCCGGGCCAGATGACCCGCCAGCGCAGCTGGGTGCCCGTCAGGAACCGGAAGAGGGCCGCCAGGGCGGACGCGTTCAGTGCGAAGGACACCACGACGGTGCCGAGGCGGATGCTGGTGTCGAGCATCCCCGTTCCCGTGTCGATCCCGAACAGCGACAGGATCCACTGCAGGGCCCACGCGCTGATCGCGCTCAGGGCCGAACCGACGATCAGGGCGACGCCGAACACGATCGCGGCGACGAGGTCGCGTGCCTTGAGCAGGAGGTAGCTGCGCCGGTCCGGCGGGATGCCGAAGATGTCGCGCACCCCGCGGCGGGAGTAGGTCACCCAGCCGATGGCGGTCCAGATCACCGTGCCCAGCGCGATGATGCCGGTGATGCTCAGCACGCCGCCGGTGCTGGAGGCGATCGTCTGCACCTCGTCCGTCGAGATCACTCCGTGCGGACCGATCAGCCCGGGGATGTAGCTGTTGATCACCGAGATCATGGCGTCGACGGCATCCGGATTGCCACCCAGCCACAGCCCGGTGATCGCGAACGCGACGTAGATCCCGGCGAAGATCGCGAACAGCGCCTGATAGCTGATGCCGGCGCCCAGCAGGAATCCGTTGTGCTGGAGGAAGTGCCGCCAGACCCGGACCGGGAACCACGCCATCGTCGCCTTGGTGATCTTGGTGGCCGCCTGGATCGGCTCGTCGAACCGCTCGCGGAACGACTCCTGCGTCGCCTCCCAGCGCTGGCGCAGCGTCTCCTCCTCGCGGACCGCGTCCGCCGCCGCCGCAGCCGCGCGGGCGTGGTCACCGCCGCGTGCGCTCTTCCGACTCACTTTCACAGGTTAGCGATCCACGGATG
>JBEVLS010000128.1:0-5858 GCA_040509015.1 Microbacterium sp. | reverse complement strand
CCGCCTTCGCTTCGCCGCTCGGCGCCGGGCGCATCCAGACGGCGATGGCGGTCATGCCCGACCCCGTCGAGGCGGACGCGCTCGCGGCATCCATCACGTTCCTGCTCTCGGACGACGGCGTGAACGTCAACGGGGTCATCCTCGCCTCGGACGGCGGCTGGTCGGCGGCCTGAGGCTCAGAACGGCCAGACCAGCGGCACGTAGAGCACAGCGACGGCGAGGAAGAGCAGCGCGAGCGGCAGGCCGAGCTTCCAGTAGTCGCCGAAGCGGTAGCCGCCGGGCTCCATCACCATGAGGTTCGCGGGCGTCGCGATGGGCGTGAGGAACGCCGCGGCGCCCGCCACCGTCAGCGCCATCATGAAGGGCTGCACCGAGAGGTCGAGCGTCGCGGCGAGAGAGACGGCGATCGGCGCGATGATGAGGACCGTCGCGGTGTTGCTGATGAGCTGACCCAGCACGACGGTCAGCAGACACAGCGCGAGCAGTGCGACGTGGGGCCCGGAGTCGCCCAGCAGCGACAGAAGCCAGCCCGAGACGAGGTCGGCCGTTCCGGTCTGGATGAACGCGGTCGACAGCGGGATCATCCCCGCGATGAGGACGATCGTGGTCCACGAGATCGACTGGTACGCCTGGGCGACCGTCACCGTGCGCGTCACCACCAGAGCGCACGCGGCCAGGAGCGCCGCGACCGCGGGCGGGACGAGCCCGGTCGCGAGGAGCACCACCATGGCGCCGAGCACGATGAGCGCACGCGGTGCGCCGCGACCGAGCGGCACCGCCCTGCGCAGGAGGGCGGGCGAATCCACCGGCAGCAGCTTGCCGTCCGGGGTGTCGGCGTGGCGGGCGAGGTCGTCCCATGTGCCCTGCAGCAGCAGGGCGTCTCCGGCCTGCACGACGATGTCCTGCCCCTTGAGATGCTCCGCACCGCGACGCGCGGCGAGAAGCACGAGGTCGCCGCTGGGTGTCGCCATGCCGGTGCACAGCTTCGCGCCGATCAGCGGCGACCGGGGCGGGACGACGACCTCGGTCACGCCGTTGACGGGGCCGAGGAGGGTGCCCGTGTCGAGGCTGATCTCGTACTGCGAGCGCAGCAGACGCGCGTGGCGCACGAGATCGGTCGGCATGAGCGCCCCGTTGCGCGACGGCAGCAGTCGCGAGCCGAACAGTCCGACGATGAGCAGGGTGCCCGCCAGCAGAGGGAGGCCGACGAGCGCGAACTCGACATAGCCGAAAGCGCGCCCGCCGTTGTCGGCGGCGATCTCGGACACGATGATGTTCACCGGCGTCCCGGTGAGCAGCAGCAGAGAACCCGCGTGCGCCGAGAAGGCGAGGGGCAGCAGGAGCTGCGATGTGGGGATGCCGGCGCGCGAGGCGACCACGACGACGAGCGGGAGGAGCGCGGCGACCGCGCCGTTGATGCTGATCAGCGCCGTCAGGAGGGCGACCAGCACCCCGATCACGAGCAGCAGTCGGGTGCGCTTCGTGCCCGCGCGCCCGATCACCTTCTGACCGGCCCAGGCCGTCACTCCGGTCGCGTCCAGCGATTCGCTCACGACGAAGAGCGCCGCGATGAAGAGCACGGTCGGGTCGCCGAAACCCGCGAGCGCCTGCGGGAGCGTCAGGACGCCCGTGAAGAACAGCGCCAGCGACACGCCGATCGCGACGACCCCCAGCGGAACGCGGTTCGACACGAAGGCGGCCACCGCCAGCACCAGGATCAGCAGCGTTGCGACGACGGGATCCACGGGGCTCAGCGTATCCCGCGGCCCGCGCGGCGCATCCGGGCACGAATCACGCGTCCCGCGCTCTGGCCGTCGCCGGGACATCGTCGCTAGTGTGACGCGCAGACGACGATGCCAGGGGGCACACGATGTGGAGCCAGACGATCGATCCGACCGGGCAGCTCTGGCTGTCGGCGCTCCTGGCGGTGATCCCGATCCTCGCCTTCCTGCTGTGCCTGGTGGTCTTCAAGCTCACAGGCATCACGGCCGGCCTGATCGCGGTCGCGCTCCAGATCGTCATCGCGCTCTGGCCGTTCGGGATGCCGGTGGGCTCGATCGCCGGCGCGGGACTGCTCGGCATCCTGACCGCATTGTGGCCGATCGCCTACATCATCGTCATGGCCGTCTGGCTCTACAAGCTCGCCGTCGCGAGCGGCCGCTTCGACATCATCCGCGCCAGCATCTCGGGCATCTCCCCCGACCAGCGCATCCAGGTGCTGCTGATCACCTTCTGCTTCGGCGCCTTCCTCGAGGGCGCGGCCGGCTTCGGGGTGCCCATCGCGATCTGCGCGGCGCTGCTCGTGCAGCTCGGGTTCGGTCCGATCAAGGCGGCGATGCTCTCCCTCGTCGCCAACGTCGCCGCGGGCGCCTACGGTGCGATCGGCATCCCGGTGATCGTCGGCGCGCAGGTCGGCGGCGTCGAGCTCATGGACCTCACCGTCGACATGGTGCTCGTCCTGCAGCTGCTGACCTTCTCGGTGCCGTTCATCCTCGTCCTCATCCTCGACGGCTGGCGCGGCCTGCGCGAGACATGGCCGGCGACCCTCGGGGTCAGCGTCGTCTACAGCGGCACCCAGGCCGCGATCCTGATCTTCCTCGGGCCCGAGCTCGCCGACATCCTGCCGGGACTGCTCGGCATGGTCGCGATCTTCATGATCGGCCGCGTGTGGCAGCCCACGCGCATCTACCGCGAGGACGGCGGCGAAGCGCCCGCCCGCGAGACCTACGACTTCGGCGACGTCGTCGTCGCGTGGAGCCCCTTCTACATCCTCACCGGGGTCATCTTCGTATGGAGCATCCCCCTGTTCAAGAGCCTCTTCGCCCCCGGCGGCCCGCTCGCGTGGCTCGTGTTCGCGGTGCCGATCCCCGGCATCACCGGGGTCGTCGTCCCCGCCGGCGCCGACGACGCCACCGCTGCGACCTGGGCGTTCACACCCGTCAACGCCACCGGCACGGCGATCCTCATCGCGGTGCTCATCACGTTCTTCACCACGCCGCAGCTGCGCGCCGCGGCACTGTGGGCGCAGTTGGCCGCGACGGTGCGCGAGCTGTGGAAGCCGATCGTGCTGATCGCGCTCATCCTCGTCGTGGCCAACATCGCGAACTACTCCGGCGGATCGGCCTCGATCGGCAACGCTCTGGCGGGGGTGGGTCTCCTCTTCCCGCTGTTCGCGCCGATCATCGGGTGGTTCGGCGTCTTCATCACCGGGTCGGTGGTCAACAACAACACGCTCTTCGCGCACCTGCAGACGATCACGGCCGAGAAGATCGGCGTCGATCCGACCCTGCTCGTCGCGGCGAACACCGCCGGCGGCACCGTCGCGAAGGTCGTCTCGCCGCAGTCGATCGCGATCGCGGCGGGAGCCGTCGGTCTGACCGGTCGCGAGGGCGAGATCCTGCGCGCGTCCATCAAGTACAGCCTGGCGATGCTCGCCTACGTGTGCGTGTGGGTGTTCGTGCTGTCGCTCGTGATGCCCGCGCCGGTCGCCGGTTCCTGAGCCCGTCGAGGGGTCATCCCCGGAGCACAGCCATCCCGGCGACGTCGTAGGCGAGCTCGACCGCCTCGAACACAGCCGCGTCGATCGTGCGCGGAGCGAACGCGTCGCCGATCACGACGACGCGAGCAGCCTCGATGCCCGGCAGCGCGACCGAGGCGCGCGGCTCGACCGCCACCACGGCGTCGAGGCCCGCGATGAGCTCTTCGACGCCGGTGAGCGTGTCGACCACCACGAGGTCCTCCGCGTCCGCACGGGCCACGATCTGCGACGCACGGCGGCGGAAGCCCGGATGCGCGCCCAGTCGCTCGAGCAGCAGGGGACGGTCGTACCCTGCACCGATGTGCGGGAACACGTTCTCGAACGGCGTCACGAGCTCGAGCTCGTCGACGTGGTCGAGGAGCGTGAGCACGATCCCCGCGGCGTACGCCGTTCCGTCCGCGTCGACGACGGCGATGCGGCGGCCCACGTGCTCGGGGGCGGATGCCGCGGCGAACGCGTCCACGGTGCCGGCCGTGCGCGCCGCAGGAGCCCACGCGCCGCCCAGGGCCAGCGAGGTCGTCCGCGGAGCGACGGCCCCGGTGGCCACCACGACCCCGTCGGCGCCCCGGAGCAGCTCGGGCGTCGCGGGCGTCGAGAGGCGCACCTCGACGCCCGAGCGTGCGAGGTCGCGCTCGAGGTCGTCGACGAGCAGGCCGACGCTCTCACGGCCCGGCACCCGACGCGCGAGCCGCAGCTGACCGCCGAGCGCGGCATCCTTCTCGAAGAGGGTCACGTGATGTCCGTCGGTCGCGAGCTCGATCGCGGCCCGCATGCCCGCCGGTCCTCCGCCGACGACCGCCCAGCGGCGCGGATCGGGGGTCCGCGGACGCGGTGGGCGCTCGAGCTCGCGGCCGGCCAGCGGGTTCACGGTGCACGACATCGCGAGGCCGCGACTGCCGCGGCCGAGACACCCCTGGTTCAACCGGATGCAGTGACGGATGCCCTCGTCCGTCGCGCCCGAGAGCTTGAGCCCGAGGTCCGGGTCCGCGATCTGCGCGCGGGTGAGAGCGACCATGTCGGCGATGCCGTCGCGCACGACCTCTTCGGCCTCTTCGACCGAGCGGGTGGCCCCGACGCCGAAGACGGCCACGTCGGGGTTGGCGGCCTTGACCGCGGCGACGTCGTCGCGCAGCCACGCGAAGGGCATGGCCGACGACGGGAAGACGTAGTGCACGTTGTGGTAGCCGCCGGCGGCGAGATCGAGGAAGTCGATGCGCGCTTCTTCGCGCAGGCGCGCGATGACCTCGAGCATCGCCGCGCCGTCGAGGCCGTCCTGGTGGAATTCGTTGGCCACGATCCGGATGCCGACGGTGAAGTCGTCGCCGACGCGCGCGCGGACGGCTGCCAGCACCTCACGCGGAAAGCGCGTGCGGCCCTCGAGGTCTCCGCCGTACTCGTCCTCGCGGGCGTTGTAGAGCGGCGAGAGGAACTGGTGCAGCAGATACCCGTGGGCCATGTGGATCTCGACGCCGTCGAAGCCGCCGTCCTGGGCGAGCGCCGCGGACGTCGCCCAGCCGTCGACGAAGGAGCGGATGTCGGCGCGGTCCATCGCGCGCGTCGCGTGCGCCGTCGAGGGCGACAGTATGCGCGAGGGGGCATACACCGTGCGAGGACCCTCGGGCCCGTCGGGCTGAGCCTGGGCGCCGTGGTGGTTCAGCTGGACGAAGATCCGCGCGCCGGCGTCGCGCACGGCATCCGTCATCGCGAGATTCGCCGCGACGGACTCGGGGCGGAAGGCGTCCTGGAAGCCCCGGATCGATCCGGACGGGTGCACGAAGTGGTTGCCCGCCACGAACAGACCGCAGCCGCCCTGCGCACGACGCACGAAGTACGCGGTCTCGCGGGGCGTCTCGAACCGGTCGGAGTACTGCTTCGAGTGCGCCGTCTGCATGATGCGGTTGGGCACCTCGACGGCGCCGATCCGCAGCGGCTGCGACAACGCGCTCTGACTCACCCTCCGAGCGTACGCCGAGCGGGCACCTCCACCCCGAACGGGCACGTTCAGCTACGCACGAACATGCCCGCTCGGGCGCAACATGCCCGCTCGCGCCGCAGTGTCAGAGCGCCTGGTCCAGGTCGGCCAGCAGATCGTCGGCGGATTCGATGCCCACCGACAGGCGCACGAGGTCGTCGGGGACGGCGAGCTCGGTGCCGCGCACCGTGGCGTGGGTCATCTCGTCGGGATATTTCATGAGCGACTCCACGCCGCCCAGCGACTCGGCCAGCGTGAAGACGCGGGTGGACTCCGCGAACCGGCGGGCGGCGGCGGCATCCGTCAGCGACACCGACACGATCCCGCCGAAGCCCGACATCTGCCGAG
>JBEVLS010000127.1:0-5076 GCA_040509015.1 Microbacterium sp. | reverse complement strand
CGGACGCTCCCGAGCGTCCGGGGCCTTCGTCGTATCCGCGCTCAGACGCCGATCGGGAACCCGCCGTCGATGACAGGGGCGGAGACCCGGGGATCGACGGCGGCGGTCGAACTGCGCACGATGAGCTTCGCCTTCATCCGCACCGTCGAGAGGGGGCGCTCCGGATGGGCGATCTGGTCGAGGAGCAGCTCGACGGCGACCCGTCCCTGCTCGCGGGGCGACTGCCGGAGCGTCGTCAGCGAGAACATCTCGGCGTACTCGTGGTCGTCGATCCCGACGACGCTCAGATCCGCGGGCACCTGGACCCCGAGTCTGCGTGCGGCGATGATCGCGCCGATCGCCACTTCGTCGCAGCTCGCGACGACGGCGGAGCAGCGGGTGCGAGTGTCGCTGAGCGCGTCGACGGCGGCGGCGTAGCCGCCGGGAAGTGTGACGTCGGACTCGATGTGGAGCACGTTCTCGGCGAGGCCGGCATCCGTCATCGCGGTGACATAGCCGTTGTAGCGCCGACGGTCGACCTGCGCCCAGTGGCGGTCGGTGCGGCCCCCCAGGAACGCGATGTGCCGGTGGCCCAGCGCGAGGAGGTGGTCTGTGGCCCGGCGCGCGGCGTCGTCGTCGTCGATCTCGACGACGGTCGTCGCATCGCTCGACCCGACGATGGCCACGACCGGGCGTCCGATGCGCACGAGGGCGTCGACTTCGTCGTGATCGGGTTCCAACCCCACCGCGATGAGGCCGTCGAACCTGCTGCGGGCGAGGAAATCGTCGAAGATGCGGCGGCGGCCGTCGGTGCCGGGCTTCGCGTCGTACAGGGTCAGGTCGAGTCCCACCGCCAGCAGCTGCTGCTGGATCCCCTCGAGCACCTCGGCGAAGAACCACCGGTTGAGGTACGGCATGACCACGCCGATGTTCTGCGTGCGGCCGGTCGCAAGGCTCACGGCGCTGGTGGACGGCACGTATCCGAGGGTGCGAGCGGTCTGTTCGACCCGTCGCCTGGTCTCGTCCGAGACGTACCCGGAGCCCGAGAGGGCTCGACTGGCGGTGGACTTCGACACGCCTGCGGCGCGCGCGACGTCATCCAGACCGGCCATCAAGATCTCCTCCGTCCGAACGACGACATCGTCGCTCTTTCTGGAACCGATTCCACTCATATTGCCTCGCCAATTGACTCGTCCGCCACCCCTGAAACCCTGTTTATCGAGTTGTGACCTGCGGTCATTGTGCCGATGCGCTCGCATCCCGTAGCGTCATTATGGAATCGGTTCCCGAAGACGCCGACGAAGCACGGGTGCTTCGTCACGCGCACGGGACTCAACGAGGAGGACGAATGAAGACATCCATCCGAGGTCGCATCCTGGTCGCGGTCGCCGCGACGGGTGCAGTCGGACTCGCGCTCGCCGGCTGCTCCGGCGGACCGGGGTCGACCGACGGCGGCGGCGGCGAAAGCGGCGGCGGCTCGAACGTCGTGACGGTGTACGGCACGATCTCCGACACCGAGGCCGAACTCCTCGAGGAGTCGTGGGCCGACTG
Organism: Microbacterium sp.; assembly: GCA_040509015.1. Classification (GTDB taxonomy): domain Bacteria; phylum Actinomycetota; class Actinomycetes; order Actinomycetales; family Microbacteriaceae; genus Microbacterium. The sequence continues at coordinate 3,546 of JBEVLS010000127.1, read as the reverse complement.
GGAAGAAGAGAACGACATCGACATCCAGTACGAGGCGTCGAAGGAGTTCGAGGCGCAGATCTCCGTGCGCGCGCAGGGCGGCAACCCGCCCGATCTGGCGATCTTCCCGCAGCCGGGTCTGCTCAAGGACATGGCGGAGCTCGGCTTCCTCAAGCCCGCGCCCCAGTCCGTGGTCGACAACGTCGACGAGTACTGGTCGCCCATCTGGAAGGGCTTCGGCGAGTACGACGGCACCCAGTACGGCGCGCCGCTCATGGCGAGCGTCAAGGGCTGGGTCTGGTACTCGCCCGCGTTCTTCGCGGAGAACGGCTACGAGCAGCCCGCCGACTGGCAGGGCCTTCTCGACCTCACGGCCCAGATCCAGGCCGACACCGGCAAGGCCCCGTGGTGCGTCGGCTTCGGCTCGGACGCGGCGACCGGGTGGCCGGGAACCGACTGGATCGAGGACGTCGTCCTGCGACAGTCGGGCACCGACGTCTACGACCAGTGGGTCGCCAACGAGATCCCCTTCACCGACCCGCAGATCGCTTCGGCGTTCGACGAGGTCGGCAAGATCCTCAAGAACCCCGACTACGTCAACGCCGGCTTCGGCGGACTCGACACGATCGTCACGACGCCGTTCGGCGACCCGGCGAACGCGCTCGTCTCGGGTGAGTGCGCGCTGCACCACCAGGCGTCGTTCTACGACGGGTTCATCACGGACGCCGGCGGCGAGGTCGCCGAGGACGGCGACATCTGGGCCTTCATCACGCCGGGCTTCGGCGACACCGAGGGTGACGTGGTGACCGGCGGCGGTGAGATCGTCGGCGCGTTCAGCGACTCCGAGGCGACGCAGAAGGTGCAGACCTACCTGTCGAGCCCCGAATGGGCGAACTCGCGCGTCTCGCTCGGCGGCGTCATCTCCGCCAACAAGGGCCTCGACCCGGCCAACGCCTCGAGCAACATCCTCTCGGCGGCCATCGAGATCCTGCAGAGCGACGAGACGACGTTCCGCTTCGACGCGTCCGACCTGATGCCCTCGGGCGTCGGCGTCGGGACGTTCTTCAAGGGCATGAACGACTGGGTCAACGGCACCGACACCGCTACGGTGCTGGAGCAGATCCAGTCGGGCTGGCCGTCGGAGTAACCGACCTCGGGCCAGCAGCGGGGCCGGTCGTCCAACGGCCGGCCCCGCTCCTCATCCTCTGAGTCCACCGTCGTACTCGAAAGGACGACATGTCCGCATTCTTCCAGTGGCTGAGCACCCTCTCGCCATGGCTCGAGATCCCGATCATCATCGGCATCTTCCTCGCCGTGGTCGGTCTCATCCTCTTCTTCGTGGAGGTCGCTCCGCGCAAGGGCCGCGTCTACACGATCATCCGCCTCGCCGTGTGCGTGGCGACGCCCGCGCTGCTGCTCTGGCTCTTCCAGTCGTATCAGATCGCGATCATCGGCGCCGCCCTGATCGGTCTGCTGGTCTTCTTCCTCGACATGCGCTCGAAAGAGGGAGCGGGATCGCTGTTCGTCCTGCTGGCGTTCCTCGCCCCGGCGATGCTGCTCCTCGTCATCGGTCTCATCATCCCGGCCATCCAGACCACCGGTCAGGCCTTCATGAACCGCAACAGCACCGAGTTCGTGGGCCTGGACAACTTCGCCTGGATCTTCACCCAGCCCCAGGGCATCAGGGTCGTGCTCAACACGATCGTGTGGGTCATCCTGACGCCGCTCGTCTCGACGGCAGCGGGTCTGGCGTACGCGTACTTCATCGACAAGACGCGTGGTGAGAAGTACTACAAGATCCTCGTGTTCCTGCCGATGGCGATCTCGTTCGTCGGTGCGTCGATCATCTGGCGCTTCATGTACACCGCGCGGCCGGCGGGCTCGAACCAGATCGGCTTCCTGAACCAGGTCATCGTGTGGTTCGGCGGGCAGCCGCTCAACTTCCTGGCGGCCGACCCGTGGAACACGCTGTTCCTCATCGTCGTGCTGATCTGGGTGCAGACCGGTTTCGCCATGGTGATCCTGTCTGCGGCCATCAAGGGCGTGCCCACCGAGCAGATCGAGGCGGCGCAGCTGGACGGCACCAACGGGTGGCAGCGGTTCGCGAACGTGATCGTGCCCGGCATCCGCGGGTCGCTCATCGTCGTCCTCACGACGATCTCGATCGCCTCGCTGAAGGTGTTCGACATCGTCCGCACCATGACGGCCGGCGCCAACAACACCTCCGTCATCGCGAACGAGATGTACACCCAGCTGCGGAGCTTCGAAGCGGGCCGCTCGGCGGCCTTCGCCGTCGTGCTGTTCGTGCTCGTGCTGCCGATCGTCATCTACAACGCCGTGCAGCTCAAGAAGCAGAGGGAGGTCCGCTGATGAGTGCTGTGATGCCCGTCGACATGCCGATGGACGACGCGACGAAGAAGGAGCTCGCACGCGGCGCGCGCAGGGCCGAGAACCAGGCTCTCAACAAGACGAAGAAGCGGCTCACCTCACGGTGGGCGACCCTCGCCGCACTCGTCATCGCCGTCCTGTGGACCCTTCCCACCTTCGGTCTGCTGATCTCGTCGTTCCGCCCCCGGGAGCTCATCCAGACCACCGGCTGGTGGACCATCTTCCAGAACTGGGGATGGACGACCGAGAACTACACGACCGCGCTCCAGGCCGGCAACAGCCAGCTGAACATGGCGGGCGCGTTCGTCAACTCGATCGCGATCACCCTGCCGGCGACGATCATCCCGATCGCGATCGCGCTCCTGGCGGCCTACGCCTTCGCGTGGATCGACTTCCGCGGCAAGAACATCCTGTTCATCTTCGTGTTCGCGCTGCAGATCGTCCCGATCCAGATGGCCCTGATCCCGCTCCTGCAGCTCTTCTCGCAGGGCACGATCTTCGGCTTCCCCGTCGTCGAGGCCTTCGGCGGCGCCGGCTACACCTCGGTGTGGATCGCGCACACGATCTTCGCCCTGCCGCTGGCGATCTTCCTGCTGCACAACTTCGTCTCCGAGATCCCCCGAGAGGTGATCGAGGCGGCGCGGGTCGACGGTGCCGGGCACGGGCAGATCTTCTTCCGCCTGATCCTGCCGCTGACGATGCCGGCGATCGCGTCCGTCGCGATCTTCCAGTTCCTGTGGGTGTGGAACGACCTGCTGGTCGCCCTCATCTTCGCGGACGGCAACGTGGCGCCGATCACGAAGCTGCTGGCCGAGATGACCGGAAGCCGCGGCCAGGACTGGCACCTGCTCACGGCCGGCGCGTTCATCGCGATCATCGTTCCGCTGGTGGTGTTCATCGCACTGCAGAGGTTCTTCGTTCGAGGCCTGCTCGCCGGGTCGTCCCAGGAGGTCGCGCCGATGACCGTCGCGCTCTACAACCTCACGGGCCAGCGCGGCACGCAGTGGTACCTGCTCACGGCCGGGGCGTTCGTCTCGATCATCGTCCCGGTGATCGTGTTCCTCAGCCTGCAGCGGTACTTCGTCCGCGGCCTGCTGGCCGGCAGCGTCAAGGGCTGATCCGCAGAGAGCAGGGAAATGGCTGGCATCCGCGACGTCGCGGAGCGGGCCGGGGTGTCCG